>JBMZJT010000027.1:15588-24084 GCA_049617695.1 Thermoplasmatota archaeon
CTGGCGTTCGTCCAGAATGAAGTCCTTCATCATCGTCGGCAGGCCAGTGGCGTTGGCTTGGGCGAGCAAATCCAGGCTGCCGTCGAAATGGTCCACGTCCGTCAGGATGCTCAGCGCTGCGGCGCCGCCTCGGACGTAATCGTCCAGCACCTTGTCGGCTTGCGTGTTGAGGATGCGGCCTTCACTGGGGCTGCGGGGTTTCAATTCCGCAATGATGGCATCCGGTCGCTGCAGGGCGGCCGCGAGGCTACCATTGGACTGGAGGCGATGAGGGGTCTGGTACCCGCCGCCGGCGATGCGGTTGCGGGCGTCGTCAAGGAACCTTTGCAGGCTCATTTGGGGGGCTCTTGGCCCGCGGATTCCTCCGATCCGGCTTCTTCCTCGGTGCGGGCGACTTCGAGGATGTTCTTGCCGACGATGAGGCCGAGGCCGCCAAAGACGAGGCTCATGATGAAACTGAGAATCGTCATGGCGCCGAGGTACTTGGCCGTCGGCGTCAACAGGACGCTGCACGTGCCTTCCTCGATGGCGGCGACGTCGGTCGTCGTGTTGTTGCCGGTCGCGGGGCCAAATCCTTCGGTGCAGGATTCCACGCCACCAAAGGCTCCAGCAAGAAGCCAGATGGCCAGGAGTGCGGCGGCGCTGAAGAACAGCTTGTTCATCCAGATGGCGCCGGTGCGGCACAACTTGTAGAGAATGCTCTCTTCGACGGTGAAGGTGCTGTCTTGGAGAATCGCCGGTTTATCCGCCATGGTGGCTCCGAGTCGCGGCGACGAACGCCTCCCATTTGTCCTTGCCGACGCCGGCTGCCATCAGCTTTCGCGCCTCGTGGACGCCTTCTGGGAGCGTCTCAGCATTGCCGGCGGCCACCAATCCGAAGGCAACGTTGAGGGCGACGGCATCGGCGCGGGGGCCGGTTTCCTGACCCGTGAGCAGCGCTTGCATCAATTGGGGTGCATCGTCGCCGCTCACAGGTTCGAGTGATTCCGGGCGACACGAATCGATGCCGAGCGCTTCAGGCTCCACGCGCTGCAAGTCGCCCGTCACGCCCCCTTGGATGCGGACGTACAGGATTGGTCCGCACGGCGTGGCTTCATCGTGGCCCGGCAATCCGTGCAGGACAAATCCTTCTTGGACGCCGAGCCGGGCGAGGGCTTCGGCCATGATCTCGACGAGGTCTGGGTCATAGACGCCGAGCACTTGATGGGTTGCGCTGGCTGGATTGGTCAACGGCCCGAGGAGATTGAACACGGTTTTGATGCCCAGGTCTTGGCGTACGGGTCCTGCGTGCCGCATGGCGGGGTGGAATGTTGGCGCAAAAAGGAACGCGATGCCAGTTTCCTCGAGGACGCGTTGGCATGCTTCGGGTGTCAAGTCGAGCACCGCGCCCGCGCGTTCTAGGACATCGGCGGAGCCGCTGGGTCGGGTGACGCTTCGGTTGCCATGCTTGGCGACCGTGATGCCCGCTCCTGCCAGGACGAAGGCCGCGGCGGTGCTGATGTTGAAGGTCTTGCAGGGCGCTCCGCCGGTGCCGCAGTTGTCCAAGACGATGCCTTCGGGGCGCCGGATGTGGCGGCCGTGGGCACGCATGCCCCGTGCAAAGCCGACGAGTTCGTCCGTTTCGGGGCCCTTGGCGCGTAGGGCCACCGCGAGGGCAGCAATGCGTGTGGGTCCGAGTTCGCCGGTCAGGATCTGGTCCATGACGTCTTCGGCTTCTTCTTCGCTCAGCGGGTCGCCGGCGAGGAGGCGGTCCAAGAGTTGGGGGATGTGGATCATGGCAGGAACCGTTCGATGATGGCTTGACCGTGGGGGGTGAGAATGGATTCGGGATGGAATTGCAGGCCGAGCCAGGGCCGTTCACGGTGCTCGATGGCCATGAGGGTTCCGTCGGCTGCGCGGCCAAGTTCGTGCCATTGGGGGCCGGCGTCGACGACGCAGAGGCTGTGGTAGCGTCCGACGGCCGTCGGCTGGGGGATGCCCTCGAATCGCGGACCTTCGAGGTGAACCTCATCGGCTTCGCCGTGCACGAGTTCGGGGGCAGGGCCGACGGTGCCGCCCGTGTGGAGTGCCATGCCTTGCATCCCGAGGCAAATCCCCAGCATGGGAATGTCGAAGGGCTTGCGAATCAGGTCCGCGCAGACGCCGAAGTCGCGTGGATTGCCGGGATGGCCCGGGCCGGGGCTGAGCACGATGGCTTCGGGCTGCATGTCGGCAATCTGCGCGCGGTCCACGGCGTCGTTGCGTGCAACGAGGACATCCCGGCCGGTGCGGCGCATGGCGTCTGCCAAGTTGTGCGTGAATGAATCGTAATTGTCCACGAGCAGAATCGTCATGCGGCCTCCTGGAACGATTCCAAGGCCTCGAGCAGGGCGCGTGCCTTGTGACGGGTTTCGTCGGCTTCCGCTTGAGGGTCGCTGCGGTGGGTGATGCCGGCGCCCGCCTGAACCGTCATGGTGCCGTCTTGGGCGCTGAGGCTGCGAATGCAAATGGCGGAGTCGAAGTCGCCGTTGAACGATGCATAGGCGACGGCGCCGCCGTAGGGGCCGCGGGCCCTGGCTTCTAGTCGATGGATGTGTTCCAGGGCGCGGATTTTGGGGGCGCCGCTGAGGGTTCCAGCGGGGAACACGGCGGCCAAAGCATCCCATGCATCGCGGTGGGCGTCGAGCTGGCCGCGTACGTGGCTGACCAAGTGTTGGACCCGGTGGAATCGATGCACTTCTTGGTAGGCAACCACGGCCACGGAGCCAGCTTTGCATACGCGGTTGAGGTCATTGCGTGCCAAATCGACGAGCATGGCGTGTTCCGCGGTCTCCTTGCGGTCGGATGCCATTTCTTGGCCAGCGGCGTCGTCGGTCGCGGCGTCGCCTGTGACGGGGCGGGTGCCTGCAATCGGGAAGGTTTCAGCGGTTTCAGCGCGCACACGGACCAGCATTTCAGGGGACGCGCCCAGGAGTTGACGTTCTGGGAAGCGCAGATGGTACAGGTACGGCACGGCTTCGGTTTCGCGCAGCCTTCGGTAGATGGCGCCGAGATCGCCTTCGAACTGGGCCTTGAAGGGTCGGCTCAGGACGATTTGGAATGCTTCGCCGCGGGCAATCTCGTCTTGGGCTTGCTGGACGCGTTGGATGAATGTCGTGTCGTCTACGGGGGAATCGAGGGTTCCGACGCGTGGGGCTGTGCGAGTGGTTTCCTGGGCCAGGAGTTGGCCCAGTTGTTGGCTGCGGTCTTCGCCGCGGCTGACGTAGGTCGTGGTGCCTTCCATGTGGTCGTACACGAGGGCGTCCAAGTACAGGCCGAAGCAAAGGCGCGGCCAGGGCTCGGCTTGGCCATCTTCGAGGGTGGGCTCGATGAGTTTGATGGCGTCGTGGCCGATGCTGCCGACGAGACCGCCGACGAAGGGGGTCGCGTGGTCGTCGACGTGGTAGAACGCCTGGACGCGGCGCAGGTATTCGATGGGGTCTTGGTCGCGGCTGGGTTGGGGCAAGGCGCCGGTGACGTGGATTGCGTCTTGGTCGACGGTGATGGTACCGGCGGGTGCGAAGCCGACGATGCTGAACCGGGCCAGGCGGCGGGGTCCTTCTCTGGATTCCAGGATGAAGGATGCCTCGCAGGTGGCGCTGATTCGGGCGTGTGCCTCGTGGGCTGGCGGCGCCTCCGGCATCGGAACGTGCAGCAACGATTGTGGACATCATCACCCACATATGAGCATGATTGAACATATTGGGACATTGAAGTCGTGGGGTTTGGTGCGCGATGGTATCGGTTGTAAACCCGAGCTGGCTTGGCCAGGATGCGATGGGCGGAAATCCAGTGATCCTGGTCCACGGCATCCTGGGTCAACGGCACCTTTACTGGAACGTGTTCAAGCACCGTCTCAAGGAAGCGGACATCCGATACCACGACTGCATCCTGCCCTACGGGATGCTGGGCGACATGCGCATCGCCGCCCGGATTCTCAAGGACAAGGTCGACAAGGCCCTGCGCCACGACGGCGCCAGCCGCGTCGATCTCGTTTGCCACAGTGCCGGCGGACTCGTCGCTCGGTACTACCTCATGTTCCTTGGTGGCAACAAAGTCGTCGAGAACGTCGTCACCCTTGGTACGCCCCACCAGGGCACGTACTTCTCCTACGTCCTGCCCGTGCCCATCCTCCAAATCGCGAAGCAGACTCGGCCAGGGAGCCATTTCCTGGACGAAGTCAATGGCGAAGGCGCCATTCCGCCCGGCGTCCGCTTCTACAACTTCTGGAGCCCCCTCGACGGCGTCGTCGTGCCGAGCCACAACAGCAAATTCGCTGGCAGCAAGGCGGTCAAAGTGCTCGTCACCCACTGGGGATTCCTGTTTCGTCGCGACGTCTTCCAGAAAGTCGTCGCGTGCCTTGCCGCCTAGAAGTACGGATTGCCGCGCTCGACCTTCATCTTGCGCAGCTCACGCTGGATCCGTGCTCGCGTATTCTCCGCCAAGCTGTGCACCAAGTCATGGTCGCTGGTGTCTGCGGCGCCGTAGCCTGCCAAGTCGATCGGTGGCAGGAATCGGATGCGCCACTTGACGGGCTTCGGAATCAAATTCTTGGGAATCGGGAGGCCCCCGCGCATGTTGACAAGGTCTTCGTAGCTCTCCAGCCGGGTGCCCACGGGATTGGCCTCGGCGCCGCCCAAGATGCAGACCGGGATCACGGGGACGCCGGTTTCCATGGCGACGCGCACAAAACCACGGGCAAACGACTCCAACGTGTAGTCACTGCCCGGCCGAAAAGCGCCCTTCTCGCCTTCTGGAAACATCAAGACCAAGCGATCCTTGGCCAGTTGCTCCTTCATGGCGTCCTTGGTGATTTGCGTGATACCGCATTTCGTGGCAAAGGTTCGTGTCGCCGGATTGGCAAACCATGCAGGATGGGCCATCCCACGAACGATGCGATCCAGCCCTTCGTAGACGCTCAAGGCCGTGAAGGCGTAGTCCAAGCCGAGCCAACCGGTATGGTTGCCGACAAGAATCGCAGGTCCCTGCTCGGGGACATGGTCCAAGCCGTCCACCTTGAGGCGGCTGTAATCCCGCAGGCGCTTGAAGATCGGCACGATGCGCTTGCCAAGGAAATCAAGATCGATTCCTTCCATCTCCTCCTGCACGGACACAACGGGCCACGGGCATCCGACATGATGAGAGTAGCGACCCGAAGCCTTGATGCACGCGACGCCACGTCCCCGCCGTCCATGTCTGGCATGCAAGCTTGGCGCGCCGCCGTCGAAGGTCCCCTCGCCGACCCGCAGACGCCTTTCGAGGCGCATTGGGAAGCGTACCAAGCGGCCTGGCAGGGGTCGCCGGCGCCTCATTTTGCTTGGGAACCTAGCGATGCCACGCGCGGGCATGCCAACCTGACCTGGCTGGCTCAACGCGCCAACGTGGGTCCCGAGCACCTCCACGCGTGGACGGTCGAACATCGGGAGGCATTCTGGAGTGCCATGCTCGGTCGGCTGGACATTCCGTTCCATCAACCGCCGGCGAGCATCCTTGAAGGCGATCCCCGCGATCCAGTTTGGCTGCGCGATGCCCGGCTCAATGTGGCCCAAGCATGTTGGGGCGACGACGATGCGCCTGCCATCTACTGCGGCCGGGAGGGCAGCAATGATGTGGAGACCTGGACTCACTGCGATTTGCGCCGGTCGGCCAACCAAATCAGCAATGGCTTGCTCGCGAGGTATCAGCACGGCGACGCGATCGCGCTCTACATGCCGATGAATGCCATCTGCGTGGCCGCGTACCTGGCCATCGTGCAAGCCGGCCTGCGCGTGGTGAGCATCCCGGACAGCTTTGCACCCGAAGAAGTGGCGACGCGCCTGCGCCTCGGGGATGCCAAGGCAATCGTCACTGTGGCCTCCTTCCAGCGAGGTGGTCGCGCCGTGCCGATGGCGCCGAAAGCCGAAGAAGCCGCCGCACAAGTTGGCGCCGAGGTCCTGGTGGCCGGCGATGATGCCTGGGATGCTTTCCTCGGTGATGATGCCTTCGACGCGGTTGCGTGCCATCCGCAGGACGTCACGAACGTGCTGTTTAGCAGTGGCACTACGGGGGAGCCCAAGGCGATCCCATGGACCCACCTGACGCCCATCAAGGCCGCCGTAGACGGTCACTTGCACCAAGACATTCATCCTGGCGACGTCGTCGCGTGGCCCACCAACATCGGCTGGATGATGGGTCCGTGGCTCATCTATGCGGCCTTGGTGAACCGCGCCACCATCGCGCTCTATGAGGGGGTCCCGACCGGCGAGGGTTTCCTGGAATTTCTGCGTCGAACGCGCACCACCATGCTTGGCGTCGTCCCGGCAATCGTCCGTGCGTGGCGAGAAAAGGGCGTGGCGAAGCCCCATGATTTGCCCGACGTTCGTGTCCTGAGCAGTACCGGCGAGGCCAGCAATGCGTACGATTACCTGTACCTCATGAGTCTGACCGGTTACCGGGCACCCGTCATCGAGTACTGCGGCGGGACGGAAATCGGCGGCGCCCACATCACGGGCAGCGTCCTGCGCCCCGCCGCACCGGCGGTCTTCTCCACGCCCGCCATGGGCATGGATTTCGTGATCCTCGAGGATGGCCAACACGTGGCGCCAGGTGGGCACGGGCAGATTTTCCTGATTCCTCCGAGTCTGGGCTTGAGCCAACGGCTGCTGAACCGCGACCACCACGCAGAATACTACGAAGGCCTGCCCGCCGGTCCCGAGGGCCAGGTGCTGCGGCGCCACGGCGACGAAGTGCATGTCATTGGCAACGGGTACTGGTCCGCTGGTGGCCGCGCGGATGACACGATGAACTTGGGCGGCATCAAGGTGAGCAGCATCGAACTCGAAGCTGCGATGAATGGTGCTCCGGTCAGCGAGACGGCCGCGGTGGCCATTCCTCCAGAAGGTGGTGGCGCGGATCGTCTCGTGGTCTTTGCCGTGGCGACGGAGCCTGTCGAGGCGCTCAAGCCGCTCCTTCAAGATCGCATCAAGAAGCGCCTGAATCCCTTGTTCCGCATCCACGATGTGGTCCTGGTCGATGCCTTGCCGCGCACGGCGAGCAACAAGGTGATGCGCCGGGAACTCCGGGCGCAGTACTAGGCAGGCACCGCGAAGCGTTCCAGCCGCGCTTGGGGGTCATCGCGATGCCGCAATCCCCATGCGGCACCAGTGCCTCTGGCGAATCGTTCCAATGCCCGCAGGCTGTAGGATTCGGGCCGCACGCCGATGACGTAGACGGGGCGGGGGTCTTGCCCGCGGGCGCGGACTCGTTGCAGGAAGCTTGCAACATCTTCCCCGCTGGGTCGCGTGTGGCTTCCCTTGAGGCGAACGTACAGGAAATCGCTCGTGGCGCGGTAGGGAATCAAGCCAGCCGCCGCAGACCAGACGACGCCTGCGTGATGCTCTTCCAGAAGCCGCATGGGCTCGGTTCGGAACCAACTCGGGTGATGGAACTCAACGGCGACGCGGCCTGTGCTGGGCACGGCATCCCAAATGCGCCCGAGCAAACCGTCCAGGGCCTGTTCACTCTGCGGGCTCCATGGGCCTTGCCATGGCAAATGGATGGGTCCGGCCCGGCTGCTGCGCAGGAGGACGCGATTGGATTGGGCCCAGCGGTCATGGCGCTCGGCGCCCGGGTGCCGCAGGCAGACCTTCACGTGCCCCGGGAGTCCGGCGTCCAATGCGCTTGCGTGTTCGGCGCTCCATTCCGGATCCGTGGCGCAGCCGGCTTCGAATGCTCCGAATGCGTCGCCATAGCGGCCGAGCCTCGCGTCCGCTGGCGTGTCCCGGTAGAGGGTCGTGTCCAGGTGGGGTCCGGCCAGATGGGCCAGGCCGAGGTGGACCTGCCGCACGGGCCCTTCATGGACCTGCAGAAGTTGGCCGTTGTCGCAAGGTTGGTGAAACTACGCGAGGCCGAGGCGCGTCGAAAGGCGGTTCCAGCCCGTCATGCCGGGCAGGTTGCCAATCGTCGCCTCCAATTCGTCGACCGCTTGGCGGCCTTCCTTGGATCCAAACACGTAAGCACCTGAGCTGACGACGTCGGGCTCGGGGAATTCGCCGCTGCCCACGGGGCGCCAAATGCGGTCCATCAGCCAACGGGTGATGCGTTGCTGGCGCGGGCTCTTGGCCAAGCGCATTTCGGCCTGGTTGTAGTAGAAGGCAAAGTGGCGACGCTCATCCTTGACAATCCGGCCAAGCAACTCCCGCAGGACCGGATGCTCCGTTCGCTTGGCCAATTGCTCATAGCCAGTCAGCGTCGTCAATTCGTTGACGGCGCCCCAGGTCATGTGGACGGCTGCAAAGTCGGGACTGATCCGGGCGATGACCTTCGTGCCCGTGTTCTTGACCCACTTGGCAAACCGGCCTTGCTGTGCCTGGCGCTTGACGGCATCACGCTTCGGGGCATCGGCGCCACCATGGGCCTGGGCAAAGCGCTCCAAGGCGCGGCCATGGAAGTGCTCCTCGTACACCCAGCAGCTCAGGAACGCCGCCACGTCCGGCTCCG
>JBMZJT010000028.1:0-23600 GCA_049617695.1 Thermoplasmatota archaeon
TGCATTGCTTTGCTCCGCCCAGCGGAGAAAAGGAATGCCGAGGAGGCCCGCCAGGGCCTACGAGAGCATTCGCTGCGCTCATGCCGGGCGCAGTCGCCGCGCCTTCGGCGCTGGCTCGTGCGACCCTCCGGGCCGCCCAAGCCCTCCTGCTCCCTGCATTGCTTTGCTCCGCGCAGCGGAGAAAAGGAATGCCGAGGAGGCCCGCCAGGACCTACGAGCCGCTTCCGCCAGCAGACCTTGGGCTTGACTCCAGGCACACGCCCCGCACAACTCCGACCACCATTGCCCATTCCTGTCCATCAATGCCCAAGATGTCCGCGGAATGGAGTCGTCGGATTTTTCTAGGCACAGGCGTCGAGACGCGTTGTGTGGTGGCAGCGTGCGGACGATTTGGACCTCCTTCTCGAGGCGTCCTGGCTGCAAGGCCCCTTGCGTGATCCCGCTTGCGTCGTGACCGTGCAGGACACCCATGGCAAGTTCCTCTTCGTCGGCCATCAAGCCTCAGATTTGCTTGGGTACAAGCCCAAAGAACTGAAGGGCAAGCGGTTCGAGCATCTGCTGCTCCCCGTGGACTTGGACGCCACCAAACCTCTGCTCGAAACCGGCCGCCAGCAATTGAGTCACGCCGTCTTGCGCCTGCGATGTGCCACGGGCGAACAATGGTTCCACACCACATTCATGCCCGTTGGTGAGGCCATCATTGCGGTGCAACGAATCGTCAGCGCACCGGCGTCCGGATGCCCCGAGCCGACGACGCAGCGCGCCGTATCCATCATCGCGACGGCTTAATTCCCCGGGCCATGTGGCCGCCTGTGCGCGTCGCTGTGGCTGCCCTCGTGTTGTGTTTCCTTGCGGGTTGCCAAGCGCCTGCGGCGACGGAGCCCACCACAGAGTTTGACGGCCCCGCCGCGTATGATTTCGTCGAAGGCTTGGTCACGACAGCGGACGGTGGGCCGCGCTACCGAGTTCCGGGCACGGCGTTGCACGCAGAGGCAGCGGATTGGCTGGAAGATCAAATGACCCTGCCCAACTGGGAAGTCCGGCGCCAGTCCTTCACGGGCGCGGATTACGAGGCCCTCGACCATGGACAGGTCGCGTCCTATCGGGGCGATCGCTTCTGCTCTGAACCCGATGCGTCCGAGGTGGCGAATCTCACGTTCCACAACCTCGTGGCGACCACCGGCCCGGCCAATCCGATGGTCTGGCTTGGCGCACATTGGGATTCCAAGGAGGAAGCCAACCAAGACCCGGACGTGCCAGGCGACCCGGTCCTAGGCGCCAACGACGGCGCCAGCGGCGTCGGTTTGCTCCTGCAATTCATGCATCAGGCACCCGACGTGCCCTTCGGACTGGGTATCGTGTTCTTCGACGGTGAGGACGGCTTCGAGGATTGCCACCCCTTGGCCGGCAGCCTCTACTTCGCACAAACGATGGAGCCCGGCCTCGTGGACCGGTTCATTTTGCTGGACATGGTCGGTGACGAAGATGCCCAATTCATCCGTGAAACCCAGAGCACCCAAAGCGATCGCCCGTTGATGGATTTGCTCTGGAAGCACGGCCAGCGCCATGCCCCCGAGGCATTTACCACCAAGGTGCGGCAGGTTGCAGATGACCATGTGCCGTTCATCGAGCAGGGCGTGCGCGCCGTGGACCTCATCGATGCCGGCCGCCCAACGTTCTTCCCGCCGTACTGGCACACGACCCAAGACACGATGCAGAACATCTCGCCAGACATGCTAGGCGCCGTCGGACAGACCTTGCTCGACACCCTCACCGATCCGGCGTTCGAGGACGGCTGGCCCTAAGGCATCGGCGGCTCGAAGAACGCCACGGCGTCCCGTTCAATGACGGGCAGTCGCAGGACCGATTCAGCGCTCAGATGAATGTCGTAGGGCAGGTTGACGGGCGGCATGATGCGGTCGCTTGGTGTCACGGCACCGACTTCCAAGACGATGCGGTGGCCGGCGGGCACGATGGCATCCATGGGTTGGATCTGGGCGCGAAGCGTGATCGGTTCCCCAGGAACAACGACTTGTGGCTCCTCGCCGCCGGCATGGTAGCGGAAGTTCATGCCCGTCCAGCCGATGCGCTCACGGCTGCCGTCAGGGGCTTCATCGTACAGGATGGCACCCATGTAGCCACCAGGGCCCTGTGGCGTGACGGTGAAATGCACTTCAGGCAGGCCAGCGATGTGCAGCGGCGCCTCGAGGACCCATGAGACAAACGCGTGGCTGCCCGTCGCGCCTTGCATCGCCAACGTGCTCGCGGTGTCGGGTGCAGCGGCATCCAACGTTCCAACGCGAGGGAACGCCTCGACCATCGTCGCATCCTTGGGCGGCCAGGCCAATTCGTCACGCCATCGACCATCGGTCGATTGCACTTGCACCGTCGGACCGGTGTCCACGTCCAGGCCCTTGAGCTCCTGATCGAACCAACGCAGCAAGATTTCCGCCCAGTCGTAGCGCTTGAACGGCTCGGCGCCTTGGTCCGGGTGGTCGTGGGCCCATTGACCCAGCAGTTGCTTCACCTTCAGGCCGCTGTCGGCCAATTCCTGGGTCCACGGAATCGCGACCGCAGGATCGACGTTCCAGTCTTGCAGGCCATGCACCAGGAGGATGCTGCCTTCGTAGTTGGCTTCCACGGAGGGTTTGCTGTTGCGTGCATCCCAGAATTCATCCGTGACGCGCTCCCCGGTGGCGCCGCTGCTGACGCCGTTGGCCCAGGATTGATAGACTTCGGCGCAAGCGAAGTTCTCGATTTTGTGTTCGGGGCTGCGGTCGGTGTTCGTGGCCGCCGTTGCGCCGTAGTTGGGCACGATGATGGCGGCTCGAGATTCAGGCGTGCCGTTGCGATTGTAGACTTCCCAAGCATTCGTGGAACCACTGACGGGCACGATGGTTTTGACGTGGGGGTTGCCCGTTCCGGCTGCATACCAAGGCGTGCTGCCAGGGTAGGATTTGCCGATCAGCGCGACACGTTCCGTGCTCCATTCCTGGGCAACAATCCAGTCGATTGCCTGGCTCATGTCGGCATTCATGTTGGGCCCGCGGAAGTCGTCGCAGCCGCCGCTTCCGGCCGTGGAGCGAATGGCAAGTTGCACGTAGGCGTAACCATGGGGAACGAAGACGTCGTGCATCCATTGGCCAAAGTTCTGGCTACCGGCGGGCGCGTTGGTCACCGGAAAGTACGGGCTGGCCTGGATGATGACTGGGACCGGCGTGCGCTCGATGCAATGGCCGCCTTCGAGGCACATGTCGGGCAGCCAGTAACTGAGATCGATGTCGACGCCGTCCAGCTCGCTCGTGAGCACGACGGATTGCACGTCGAAGACCGGGTGCAGGCCTGGCTCCAATGTGACGCTGCCGCCAAGGGGGTTGTTGAACGAGTAGTTGCCCGGGAAGACACTGAACGTCTCCGGCTCGACGGCGCTGACCAGTTCTGGATGGTCATCGTAGACCGTCGGGGCGGGTTCGGGTTCGGATTCAGTTGCACAGCCAGCCAGAGTCACGGCGAGCAGACAAAGCGCCACGAGGCGTCGCATGGGCGCCCAGCGGCAAGGCCTAGCGATAACGTTTGCCGAGTCCAACGAACACGATGGCAGCGACGATCCAGGCAATCGAGGCACCGGGCGCTTCGACTTGTTCGAATGTGGGTGCCACGGTCACGTAGTGTTCCGGGCCGGCGTCGTGTTCGATGCGCATCCAGAGATATTGGGTGCCGTCCGTGTTGCCTTCGAAGGTTACGTCCCAGCAGCCGACGAGGCGCGACGTCTCTGGCATGCAGTCGTCCTCCATGGTGAAGGTCCGCGTCATTTCGCGGATCGGTTGCGGGCCCACGATGGTCGGCTCGACCATGGCCAGGTGGACCGTGAAGGTCGTCGGCGCTTCGGTGATTACGTCGGCATGGGCCGCGACGGGAGCAAAGCGGAACGACCAGTCAACGGCACCGTCTGTCGGTGTGTTGAACCAGATGCCGCCGTCACGTGGCGCGACTTTCCCGGTGCAATCGCAGGTGTGATCGAAGTACAATTCGAAACTGCGGCTCTCGTTGGTTGGGTTGTGGACGGTGAGGACCGGGAAGCCTTCTCCCGGCGTGCGCAGGAACCGCTCGCCTTGCATCGACCAGGGGCCGTACGTGGCGCCTTCGTAGTCAATGCTCAGTTCGAGGCCTGGCCCATCCATCCAGTAGTTGACCCACCAGCCTTCCGGCATCGGGCAGCCGTTGAACGCCGTCTGAACACTGGTTGCTGCGCCCGGCGCGACGGTTTCGTTCCAGATTTCCAGGTGGCCCAGGGTACCAAACAAGTCGCAGCTGTGATCCTCGTCGCCATGACCTGAGGCCAGGGGAATCAGGAGCAAGAGCCACAAGAGACGGCGCATGGGCAGGGCGAGTCGAGGCCGCTCTTGAAGGTTGGCGGGGCTCAGAACAGTATACCTGCTTGGTAGTCGAACCACAGCAGCCAGACGCCGGCGCCGGCCAGCAGCACGGCACTGATCTTGGTCACGAGTTCGGTCTTGCCCAGCATGGCCCGCAGGCGCGTTTGGTACCCCCCTGCCACAAGTGCTGCGGCCAAGAAGACGAAGCCGGCGATGGCGAGGCTGTAGGCCAAGAACGCCGCGAGACCAGCCGTGGGCCCTTCGCCAAATGCGCTGACCAAGATGGGCAGGAACAGGGGACCCGTGCAACCGAAGGCGGCCAATCCATAGCCAATGCCGAAGGCGAAGAAGCCGCGTCGTCCATCGACCTTGCCCATGCCCAGTTTCTTGGCGACCGCGTCCCAGGTTCCGGAGCGAAGCATCAGCAAGCCGAAGACGATGAGGAGGGCTGCCATGACGGGCCGCAGTCGTTCGATGTTGGCACTGACGGCTTCGCCAAATCCAAGCAAGCTCAGGCTCCAGAGCATGATGGCGATGACGCCGTAGATGCTGACGATGCCGAGGCCCGTTGCCAGACCGGCGCGCAGCACATCGAAGGTCTGCGGTTTGCCGTCGTTGCGTTGGAGCAGGAAGCCCATGTAGGCCGGAATGAGCCCGACGCTGCACGGCGCGAAGAAGGACGCAATCCCGACGACGGCGCCTAGGAGAATGAAGAGGGCGGGGCCGCTGGCGATGTTGTCGTAGCGAAACACGGTGGCACTTTGCGCCTCGCCAGCCATGGCCAAGTCGACTGTGTTGCGCACATCCCGCAGACTGGGTTGGCCCGTCCATTCCTTGACGAGTTGCCCTTCGGGGCCGACGACGGCGATTTTGGGCAGGCTCACGGCTTCGTACGTCCGGAACACCTTGTCCGTGTCCAAGGCGTGGCGCCAGTCGTGGCCGTGGTCGATTTGGAATTGCCGCAGCGCTTCATTGGTCTCGCCGCCGAAACTGTTGCCACTTTCCGGGTCGGCCCAGGTGTCGATGCTGAGCAACTCGAAGTTGGGGTCGTCTTTCAGGTCGGCCCAGATGGGTTCCAGGACCTCGCGTTCGACGAGGCGGCAACTCGTGCAGGCGATGGCCATGAAGTCCAGCAGGACCGTTTTGCCTTCGTAGGTGGTGAGGTTGAAGTCGATCGGGCCGGTGACGTTGCCGCGTTCGTAGCCCGTGCTGGTGAGTTCGAAATGGGGTGCTTGGTCGACGGTTTCGAAGCCGCTTCGGTAGACGTCCTGCCCCAACGGAGTCAGGCTCAGGGCGAGCAAGGCGACGAAGCCGACGACCAGTTGTTTCATGCGCGGCGACTCCGAGCCCACAGCAGGGCACCGATGAGTGGCACGAGCAGGAACGGGGCCGGAGCTTCGGCGGTGGCGCGGGGGCGACCCTCCATGAGGAACGTGAAGTAGTGGCCTTCTTCGCAGGCGGCCCAAGCGTCGCGATCCAGTTCGGGGCCACATTCTTGACCGGTGGGCAGGGCATGGGCTTGTTCGAGTTCGTCGCCACTCAGACCGTCGGTGAGGTTGACCTCCATGTCCGTGGTGAAGATGTAGTATTGGACGCCGATGAGCCAGTCGCTGTCGTCGCCCGGGTCGTCGTTGATGCCCCATTCGACCGAGCCGCCGCCGAAGGTTTTGCCAGCGGTGTTGAAGCGCCACGTGTTGGCGTCGACTTGGTCAGCTTCGGGGCCGAAGATGTTGCAGAAGACGGCGACGCGGCACACCTTGATGATGACGTCCGTGACGTTGTGGCCTTCATGGAATTGGATGTAGCCATCCCATTGCTCCCCGGGTTGCGGCATGGCCGGTTCGTGGCCGACGGCTGCGATGCGCGGGTCAACGCTGGGCGCGTCGGCTTCGCTGACGGCCTGGACGGGAACGGCCAAGAGCATCAGCAGGGCCAGGGCCACGCGTGCCTTCATGGGTCTACGTGGAACTGGGGCTAGATAAGTCGATTCCCGATTGTGCAGGCCGCATCAGGAGCAGCATGCCGTAGCCGAACAACGCCAGGGCCGCCCAGACCAAACTGATGGCCGGCAAGACGTGCACGTTCAGGTCCGCTTCGACGACTTGGAAGCTGGCCCGTTGGTAGGTGGGTTGGAAGGCAACGATCTGATCTTCAGGGCCCTCGCATGGGTCGAGACAGACTTGGTCGATGCTGACGTACACGTCTCGGTCCCAGGTGCGCAGGGTGGCCGGCAACGGATAGTACGCTCCGACGGTGGGCTCCCAGCGCAAGGGCACTTGCAGGACGCCGTCCGCAGTGTCCAGGTTGAGGTAGAACGTTTCCAAGTCACTGTTGCTGGTCGAGATGTGCGTCATGTTGATGCCGGCCAGGGTCGCCGTGCCTTCGATGGTGCCGCGTTCGTGGGCGTCGAAGTACGTGGCGCCACCGTAGCCAAGCAGTGCCAGCGCGACGGCCAAGTGGATGATGTAGAGGCCTGCCTGATGCATGCGAGCCGGCTTGGCCAACGGGCGTGGCGAGCCCCGCAGAAGCCACCAACCAGCCAAGGCCAGAACGGGTGCCATGTAGTAACCACCGAGCACGCCAATCAAGAGCGCCGTGCGACCATCGGGCGTGCCGCGCACGGCGCGGTGAAGGCCCCACAGGGCTGGCGCCGCCATGAGTTGAATGGGCCATCGGGCATCGAAGCCACCCAGGAGCGCGGGCGGATTGAGCCAGAACGTGACATTGAGCAGGGCAGCGACGAGAAGCAAGCCGTGGCCGAGTTGGTGGCCTGGCTTCTTGGCCATGATGATGGCCCGGCGGGTGCGGTCCATGGCGGCCACGAACAGGACGCCTGCCAAGACCATGAAGCCCATCGAGGCGTCGCTTGCGAGGCCAACCAGCACGGCAGCAACGAGGCCGCCTGCAGCCACACGCATGGCGTTGCGAACACCCCACGGCAGACCCATGAAGACCGTCATCGCGAGCATGGCAGGGGCCGCCAAGTAGGGCAGACGCTTCTCGTAGAAACTCGTATTCCATCCGTTGGCGGCGGCCATGTGCCACAACCAAAGGACCAGGAGGCCCGCGCCGAGAATGAGGATGGCGGCGTAGTTGAGGCGCTTCACATCCCAGCGGCCAGGGCTTTCGCTTTCGGCGCCAAAGACGGGCACCGCCGGCAGCAACACGGCGAGCAGGGAGACGATGAGCAGCCCCATGCCCGTGCGCCCAAAGGCCAACGCGCGACCTAGGTCTGCCAAGAAGGTGTATGCGCTCACAGGGTCGAGCGCACTGTACACGGCCAGGGCCCCCAGCGCGCCCGCCGTGATGCGCCCGCCTCGGTGGAACCGGTTATGCTCAATGGCCAAACGCCGGGCCCAAAGTGCAAGACCCGCAAACGCGACGGCTAGGAACAATCCGACGGGGAATGCGAGCGTCGTCTCGACGCCTAGGATGTCGAGGAATCGGCCGACAGCATCCGGGTTGAACGTCTGCGTCGGATCGGTGAACGCGTGGACGCTGACCCACAGGCCGCTGCGGGTGCTGATGGTGCTAAAGACGGTCAGCAGGAAGGGAAGCAACGCCAGGAACGGACCAATGCTAGCGTAGCGGCCATGCAGCACGTGGTGGCGCTGGGCATGCAGGTACAGCGTCAAGCCCAGCCAGGGCAGCAGGTTGGCCACCTCGACCGGGTCCCATGCCCAGAAACCGCCGAATCCCAGGGTGTAATACGCCCAGACACCGCCAAGGCCCATGGCAATCGTATAGAGCATCCAGTTAAGCCGGGCGGGTGCTTCGGCTTGGCGGCTCCAGCGCCCGTGCCCGGAAAGCAAGTGGCCGATGGCACTGGCCGCGGGGACGTTCGTCAACGCATAGGCGACGAACATCATTGGGGGATGGATCAGGAAGAAATCGGATCGAAGCGTCGGATTGAGGCCGTTGCCCAGGGGACGCTGCTGCAGAAAGAACGAGCTGGTCGGCGCGAACAAGTCGCTCATCGCCACCGCGCCCAGAAACGCAGTTGCCAGACCCATCAAGGGCACCAGGCTCCACCGGGCCGCCCCGTCGTGCCAGCGACGCGTCATCCAGGCCGCGATGAGGATGGTCAGCATCGCCCAGAGCGTCAAGCTGCCTTCGCGTCCCGCCCACGTCCCGGCGATGCGGTAGCGCAGCGGCAGGTCTGCATGGGTGTACAGGAAAACGTAGGCGTAGCGGACGTCGGCCTCGATGAATTGCCAGAGGAGTGCAAGGAACGTTGCAACGGCGGCACCCGCGGCAGCCCAGGCGAGGCGCTTCGTCCAGGGTGTCGGTCGACGCAAATCGTACGCCGCGCTGACGGTCGCAGCCAGAGCGAGGATGAACGCGACCCAGGGCAAGGCGTTCATGGTCGGCTCCCCGGAAGGCGCACAAGGGCGAGCAAGGCAAAGCCGCCGGCGGCCAGGACGACAATCCATGGGGCGGGCGCCTGGAAGTAGCCCTCTTGCTCGGGTTCAACGCGGGCCGGTTGCAGGCCGTGT
This sequence comes from Thermoplasmatota archaeon, assembly GCA_049617695.1. Taxonomy (GTDB): domain Archaea; phylum Thermoplasmatota; class E2; order JACPAO01; family JAHFTW01; genus JBFKXH01. The sequence goes on from JBMZJT010000028.1 coordinate 8,873, forward strand.
TCGCTGGCCAATTGCTCGATGGCGCGGTCGCCAATGAGGCATGGATCGCACCAGGTCGCGCTGTACGCTTCCACCAGGACCCCCCGGGCAGTTTGCACCGTGGGCTCGGCTTGATCGAGTGGATGCATCGTGGCCTGGACGACTTCGTGGGGCTTGAACCGGTCATCGCGAGCGTCTTGTTGCAACCAGACCGCGAGCAACAATTGGTCACGATCCCAAGCCGGATCGACCGTAAGATTCCATGCGACGTCCCAGGCCTCCAACGGACCGCGATCGGTGATGCTGCGGGTGGTGAAGGGATGGTCAAACACGCCGTTGGTGAGTCCCGTCGGTGGCTCATAGTGCACTGGATCTTCAACGAGGGCACTCCATAGTCGCACACCGACGCCGAGCTCTGCGGGCGTGATGTTGACCTGCGCGACGTCGTCCTGGACTGCCACCGTCAAGGCGACCGGCGTTTCGACGCCCTGGCGCATCGTGACGGCCGCATTGTAGACGCCAAACGTCGCTTCCAGCGGCTCATCGGATTCGGGCAGCCCGTCAAACGGCACGCGGCCATCGACAACGAAGCCCGGATAATCGATGCCGCCCCGGAACCGATCCAGGTGCCCGTGGCGCGCAACGAAGGGGTCGCTGCCAGCAAACGGCACGCCCAACGGATCGATGCCGTCATCGGGATGATGCACCAACACGACGACGCCGGGGCCTTCGGCTGCCATCGCTGTGGGCAGCAGGAGCAGCAGGGCCAGCAAGACGCGCACGCTTCGGCCAGGAAGGCCCCCACCTAAAACGTGCCCAAGGGGGAATCCTTTCCAGGGCCCGCAGGCTGGGTCCTTTGTGCATTGGCGCCTCGCCTTGGTGCTCATCCTTCCCGCAGCCTTGTCGGGCTGCACCCAGTTCTGGACTGGTGAAATTGATCCCGTGCCGGCGCCGGACTTCAACACGGTGGACACGGAAGGCAATCCCGTCAACCTGACCGACTTCCCAGGCCCCGTGGTGCTCGACTTCATGGGCACCTGGTGCACGGAATGTCGCCGCGCGGTGCCAGGCCTCTTGGATTTGCAGGCCGCGTATCCGAACATGACGTTGCTCTCCATTTCGGCAACGGACACGACCGGGCAGATCAACGACTTCAAGGCACAGCATGGCGCCGATTGGATCCATATCCGCGACGACGGCACCATCGTCAACGCCTACCTCGAAGCGGGCAGCAACGCAGGCAGCATGTTGTGGCCAAGTTACGCCATCGTCGTGGACGGCGAGCTGATTTTCTACAATCGAGGCGCCACCCAGCCGGCCACGTTCGCCGTCATTCTCGATGACCATCTCGGCCGCAACGCGCCCCCGGTTTCCAGCGACGCAGCCGTTCCGATTCTGATCGCCACCATGCTCGGCGCGTTGGCCTGGGTCAATCCATGGACGGCGCCCATCGTTGCCGAGGAGCCGCGGCGACGGCGCGTTGCATCGATTCTGCTCCCCCTCATCCTGTTTGGGCTCCTTGGAGCCGTCGCCGGCTGGGCAAGCCGCCCGTTGACGGGCCGGATTCCGACGGCGTCGTCGTTCATCGCCGCGGCCGGCATCGGAGCCATTCTCTTCTGGCGGCTGCGCGGCGCCAAAACGCCGCAAGGCAAGCGCATTGACGCCGACGACTGGCGCCATGACGTCAGTCTCCACGGCAACATGCTCTGGTATGGACTGCCGGCCTGGTCGGCGATTCTCCACGCGGCACTCCTGCGAACGGCGCCCGTCGAATCGTTCCTGATGGTCGCCGCCTTCGGCGTCGGCATCGCCTTGATGGACGTCGCCGTACAACGAGGCCTGGATGTCAGGTTGCGCAGCCTCGGCGAACGCGCCGGCTGGCTGGGCGCCATCGCATTCCTCATCGGCGGCCTCTGGAACGGGGCACTCTACGTCCTGCGCTGAGCAGCCTCAATGGCACGTCGGGCCGCCGTGCTCAAACCAATCTCGTCCAGGCCATCCAGGGGAATCCAACAGCCCTCATTGGCTTCGTGGGCCACGATGGTCATGCGCCATGTGCGATGGGTGAACTTGTGCGTCGCCGTGCCGAGGACGGGCGCGTCCGCCTCCGTTTCCGGGAGGCCCCAGGTGCCCGCGAGCAGCCCCTTTTCGGGCCTTTTCGCGAGGAGAACGCACCCGTCGCGCTCCGCGTACGCGAACCGGATGGCTTCCTCTTTGGCCGGCCGTTTGGGTTGCTTGACTGGGCGCTCCAACGTCGTGCCGCGCTGCTGGGCCAGGCAATCGGACGCCACGGGACACCCGGTGCAATCCGGCCGGGGCTTGCAGATTGTCGCGCCCAATTCCATGACAGCTTGATTCCAATCGCCGGGACGTTCCAGGTGGAGCCCCGCATCTGCAGCTTCCTGGACAGCTCGCCTTCCCGCGGCGGTGCCGACGTCCAATTCGATATCGCGGAGGCGGCTCATGACGCGGATGACGTTGCCATCGACCACGGCCACCGGTTGGCCAAACGCAATGCTGCCGACCGCTGCGGCGGTGTAAGGACCGACGCCGGGGAGATCACCGAGTTGCTCGGGCCAGCCGTGGCTCACGATGGCCTTCGCGGCGGCGTGGAGGTTTCGCGCCCTGCGGTAGTAACCAAGCCCAGACCATGCCGCGTGGACTTCCTCATCCTTGGCCGCGGCGAGTGCCTCGGCAGTGGGCCATCTGGCCATCCACGCCTCATAGTAGGGAAGGACGGTTTCGACGCGCGTTTGTTGCAACATCGCTTCACTGACCAGCACGCGATACGGATCCGTGTCACGGCGCCACGGCAAACCCCGCTTGTTGGCATCATACCAAGCCAGCAAGGCGTGCCGATCCACGCGCCGCGACCGAGCCACGTGATGAAAGGACTCCCATGACAAGCATCAAACCGGGCCATCGCCGTCGCCATGCGATGACGTCCTGCCAGGACCAGTACGCCCCCCACGGCATTTGCTACGGCTGCGGCCCCGCCAACGACAAGGGCATCCAGATCAAATCGTTCTGGGAACCCGAAGCCGGCGAGCGCTACAAGGAAGTGTCCGCCGTGCACGATGGCGAAGTCTTCGTGAGCCGATTCACGCCCGAGGACCACCACCAAGCCTTCGTCGGCGTCATCAACGGCGGCATCATCGGCACGCTCCTGGATTGCCACAGCAATTGGTGCGCGGCCATGAGCCTGATGCGCCATCACGGCTGGGACGAAGCCATGTGCACCGTCACCGCCGATTTTCATGTCAAACTGCGCGCGCCGACTCCCCACGGCACACAATTGACCGTCCGCGCGTGGACCACGGAAATCGGTGGCGACCAAGACCGCATGGCCAAGGTGTACGCCGAAATCTGGGCGGACACGCCGCGGGGTCGCAAATGTACGGCCACTTGTGAAGGCACCTTCGTGGCCGTCGAAGAAGGCCACCCCGCCTGGCACCGGTGGGGCTGATGGACGAGGCCCCAACGGCTGCACCCGGACAGGTGGACGAACGGCCGCCGGAAGCCTACAGCGGCACCGGCTGGGCCCACCTATGGACCGGCTTGTTCGCCCTCGTTCTGCTGTTGCTCGCCCTGAACTCCATCATCATCGCGGTCGATGGCATCCAAGCAGCCCTCGACGGGGACAGCCAAGAAGCCCAAGCCATCGAAGACAGCGCAGCCGGTACGACGCCGGAGATTCTGTGGATCAATTCCGCGTTCATCCTCGTCGCGTTCGGCATCTTGCCCACCGCATGGGTCGCCTTGACCCGCGTCAAAGCCTCGGCGACCTGGCGCTACCTGCGCATGGACGGCCCCGACATCGGCAAACGCATCGCCATCGGCCTCGGGATTGGCATCGGCCTGTGGCTGACGCTCATCGTGATCAACGTCATCCGGCTCGCCATCACCGGCGAACTGGACGGCCTCATGGAAGGCAACGAAACCGAGCAGTCGCCGGTGACGCAGGCCCTCATTGACAACCTCAACTGGCCCCTGGCAATTTTCATCGCCCTCGTGGCCGGCGTCTGTGAGGAACTGTTCTTCCGAGGCATCCTGCAACGCTGGCTCGGCATCTGGGGCCAGGCCGCCATTTTCGGCATCACCCACGCCGGCTACGGTACCTTGGACCAGATCGTGTTCCCCTTCATCCTGGGCATCGTGTTCGGGTACCTCGTCAAGCGCGGCTACGGCTTGTGGATGCCCATCGCGGCGCATTTCATGTTCAATTTCGTACAGTTGGCCTTGGCGCTGCTGTTCGGAAGCGGCTAATCTGAGAACACGATGCACATGCCATGGGCTGGCGCCTGTGGGATCACACCGCCGACATCGGCATCCACGCCGAAGGCGACAGCCCGGAAGAGGTCCTGGCCCACGGCGCCCGCGCCCTGACATCCATCGTGACAGGCAAGCCCGACGGCCTGCCATTGCGCGGCGGGGACCACCAGACCTTCCGCGTAGAAGCCCCGGATTACGGCGCCATGGCCGTCGCATTCCTGAGCGAATTGCTGTGGCTCATGGAATCAGAGGGCCTGCTCTGGGTCAGCGGCGGCATGACGCTGTCCTTGACCGATGATGGCTTGGCCGCCGATGTGTCGGCCAACATGGTCCGATTCGACACGCGCATGCATGGCCACGGCGTGGAAGTCAAGGCAGTCACGTACCACGATTTGTTCTTTGGCCGCGACGGCCCCACGTGGCGCTTGCGTGTCGTCCTTGATATCTGAGAAGCGCGTCGGCGGCGACGTGGCTTGGGCTGGCCCCTTAGAGGACATGGGCAACGGCGTCCATGAAATTCCCGCAGACTACCGGGGACAGGATGGCAATCTTCGCATGCGGGTGCCGGGCCGCGTCGTCGCAGACGGGGATTTGCTGCCCCACATCATGGACGACCAAGCCCTGGAACAAGTGGCCAATGTGGCGAGCCTGCCCGGCATCGTCGGCGCCAGTCTGGCCATGCCGGACATCCATTGGGGCTACGGATTTCCAATCGGCGGCGTCGCTGCCTTCGACCTAGAGGAAGGCGTCGTCAGCCCCGGCGGCGTCGGCTTCGACATCAACTGCGGTGTCCGTCTGCTACGCACGGACCTGATGGTGGACGACATCCGCAACGACCTGCCCGCGATGATGGATCAATTGTTTGCGGCCGCCCCCGCCGGTATGGGTAGCCGAGGCGACCTGCGCATCGATGACGCAGCCCTCGATGACATCCTGGAGCGCGGTGCCTACTGGGCACGAGACCATGGATTGGCGACCGACCAAGACCTGGCCAGCATGGAAGACGGCGGATGCATCCCCGGCGCGGCGCCAGAATTGATCTCCGACCGGGCACGATTGCGTGGCAAGCGCAGCCTCGGGAGCCTCGGCAGTGGCAACCATTTCCTCGAATTGCAAGTCGTGGACCAACTCTGGGACGCCGACGCCGCATCCCGATTCGGCGTCCAGGAAGGCCAATTGGTCGTCATGATTCACACGGGAAGCCGCGGCCTGGGCCACCAGGTCTGCCAGGAACATGTACAAGCGTTGCAATCGACGGCCACCGACCACGGCATCGACCTGCCCGATCGGCAATTGGCCTGCGCACCCCTGGCAAGCCAAGAAGCCCAGGATTACCTGGGGGCCATGAACGCAGCCGCCAATTTCGCCTTCGTCAACCGCAGCGCCATGGCCACCGTCGTGCGCGACGTCCTCGAGCCGTTGGGCGGCCGCGCCGAGACCCTGTACGACGTCTGTCACAACATCGCGAAGGTGGAAACCCACCGCGTCGACGGCGAGCAACGCAAGGTCTGCGTCCACCGCAAAGGAGCCACCCGCGCGTTCCCCGCAGGACACGACGACGTCCCCGAGGCCTACCGCGCCGTGGGCCAACCTGTCATGGTTCCAGGCGACATGGGCCGCCAATCCTTCCTGTTGGCCGGCAGCCCCGGTGCCATGGAGACCAGCTTCGGCAGCAGTTGCCACGGCGCAGGTCGCCGCATGAGCCGCACCGAAGCCAAGCGCCGCTTTGGCGGCCAACAACTCATCGATGAACTGGCCAAACAAGGCATCCTCGTGCGCGCCACCAGCCAAAACGTCGCCGCAGAAGAAGCGCCAGAGGCATACAAGGACGTCAGCCAAGTCGTCCAATCCGTAGAAAACGCTGGTTTGGCCCGCCGCGTCGCTCGCATGCGACCCCTCGGTGTGGTCAAGGGCTGACCAGGAACGGCGGGGCCGTAGGCCGCGCGCCGGGTTTCGAAAGGGGCGGAGCCCCTTCGGCATGCAAGGATGTCAGCCAAGTCGTCCAATCCGTAGAAAACGCTGGTTTGGCCCGCCGCGTGGCCCGCATGCGACCCTTGGGCGTCGTGAAAGGCTGATTTTGACTTCCCGGAGCATCAGCCTCAAATCCTTCCTGTTGACGCCGGGCTGAAACGTCAATCAAACGACCATTACGCTTGAATAGTTCAGGTGTGGCTGGGTCGCTCATGCACGCAGTGCGGAACATGTGGGTCCTGCTCGTCGCTGCCATGATCGTGCCGACAGCCGTCGCGCAAAATCTGGAAGCCGGTTTCAATAACCCGACGAACACCCCGACCCCAGTCACGATGTACGTCCACCTGAACGATTTCCAGGACGCACCGATCAACACGCAGAAGCCTGACGACCGGTACGCCCAATCCAGTTCCATTGGTTTGGTCCAGCACAGTCAGGGTTGTTTCGAGAACCCCGGCGGTGCCCTGCTCTCCGAGCCCCACCACACGTACTACTCCTTCAGCAGCCCCGGCTACGTCCAATACGACGTCGACGAAGGCGGCAAGCCCCGCTACCACAACGAGCGCGGCATCAGCTACGATGTCAAGCTGGCTCCCGATGACGTGAACTTCGTCTGGTACCTGGAGACCCAAGCCACCTCCGGCGACAACAACCCCGACCCGAACCAGCTGCCCCTGGTCGTCCCCAACGTGATCATGCGCGCCACGATCCGCGAAGGCGACGACATCAGCGTCGGTTCCACCGCCTACAACGAAGGCGAACTGGTTGCCCAAGGTCAGTCCGAGATGGTCACTCTGGCTGCCCAAAGCACGCCGGACAACCCGCACGTCACCTACATCCCCCACGATGGTAAGCACCTCTACGAGTTCCGCTTCCCCCTCAGTGTGGAGCGCAACACCGTGCGCGGTGACGAAGGCTTCAACCTGCGCGTGGACGTCTTCATGGACAACCCGCTGTGCAACGAAGTCGACAGCGACGAATACCTGATGCCCGACTTCGTGCGCGTTCACACCAGCCAGAACTACCGACCCACCTTCGAGTGGACGGTCCTGAACCCCATCCGCGTCGAATACCTGCACCCGCAGGCCATCGGTGACGACCTCGTCGTCCACGCCAGCATGAACAGTGCCTTTGGCAACTACGACGTCTTGGGTGACTCCGGTGACGCCGGCGCCACGCCGATGATTGAGATCACCGGCCCCAGCATCCCGGTCAACCTCGAAGTTCTGACCTTCGCCGAGCACTTTGGCAACCACGGCCCGGAGACCCACATCCAGGCCGTCAACGCTGCCTGGGGCTGGCCCACGGTCCAGGAAAAGGCGCGCCCCGGTGAATACACGGTGAGCATCAAGATCCAGAACGACCAGGAAAGCGCTGAAGCCAGCGCCGTGGCCAAGTTCCAGATCGGCAGCAACCACCGCGTCGGTGAAGTCACCGGCTGTGGCGGCAACGATGGCGACAACTGTCTGACCGAAGAGGTCCCCGAAAACCAGCCCGTTGAGGAATCTCCGGGTCTCGGCTTCGTGGCCCTGCTGGGTCTGCTGGGCGCCATCGGTGTTGCCCTGCGCCGCAAGAACTAATCTTGCCGAACCGGGGCTTGCCCCGCACCTCTTCCCTTTCCTCTCCCCTTTTGTTTGGCCTTCAGGCACCCTTTGTGAATGCGACCATGCAAGTGGACGCTTTGTCAAATTTTCTTGATGACCAATAGGGTTTAACCTCCACGCGACGGCTTGGATGCATGCGCCCGTGGGTCCTCCTTGGATGCTTGTTGATTGCGCCGATTGCCGGCGCGCAGATGCCGGGATTCTCCAATCCTGATGAGCCGACAGACATCACGATGTACATCCACCTCAATGGCTTCCAAGATGCGCCGATCAACACCCAGCCGCCGTCCGACGCGTATGCATTTGCTGGCGACCTTGGCTTGGTCCAGCACAGCCAAGGGTGCCAGGAACTCGGGGCGACGACGTTCCTGGCGGAGCCGCATCACACCAGCTACGCCTTCAGCAGCCCCAGCTTGGTGCAATACGACGTGGATGAAGCGGGCAAGCCGAAGTTCCACAACGAACGAGGCATCAGCTACGATTTGCAACTCCATGACCAGCCCATCGAGCTTGTTTGGTACCTGGAAACGCAGGTGACGACCGGAGATGCGCCGCAGGGCCCATTCGACCCCAACGGCATTCCCATCCTCGTGCCCCAAGTCGTGATGCGCGCCACCCTGCGCGAAGGCGACGACATCAGCGTCGGCGCTGCCGCCTACAACACTGGCCAGCGCGTGGCGATCGGGCAAACCAGCCCAGCGGACCTGAGCCCCCTCTTGGATGGCCACGAGCACGTCACGTACATGGGCCAGCAGCAAGGCAAGCACCTCTACGAATTCCGATTCCCCCTGGACATCGAGAAGGCGACCGTCACGGCAGCCGAGGGCTACAATCTCCGCTTGGATGTCTTCATGGACAACCCGCTGTGCAACACGCCCGAAGAGGACGCGTACGTGATGCCCGATTTCGTGCGCACACACACGAGCCCACAATACCGGCCGCATTACGTATGGAGCGTCCTGAACCCGCTGCGCATCGAGAGCCTGCACCCGCAGCCCATCGGCGATGACTTGGTCGTCCACGCACACATGAACAGCGTGTTTGGCAACTACGACGTCTACGGCGACTCCTATGATGCTGGCGGACCGCCGCTGCTAGCGTTCACAGGCCCCAGCATGCCGGTGCAGCAAGAATTGCTCGCATGGGGCATATCTTTCCACCACGGAGCCGATACACACACCAAACCTGTCGCCGCTGCATGGGGCTGGCCAACCGTCGGCGAACAAGCTCGCGCCGGCGCATACGCCGTGACCCTCACCATTCAAAACGACCAACAGAACAGCGAAGCGACCGCCGTGGCGACGTTCCAGATCGGCACAGACCATCGCGTCGGCTCCGTGACGGGCTGCGATGCCGACGGCTGCAAGGAGGACAAACGCGACGACGGGACCCCGGTCGAGCAGTCGCCAGGCATGGGTTTGGTCGCCCTCTTGGCATCCGTTGCCGCAGCGAGCCGCATGGTCAAACGTACGTAACCTACCTAGCAGACCCCCCTGCGACAACCTTTATTTCCGTGAGTCACAGAAAGTACGTTTGTATGCGCCCAATCCTCCTAGCTGCAAGCCTATTCGTCGTTTTTCTGGCCGGTTGCGCTGACGATCCAGCCCCCGCGCCAGCCGGAGAAGACGACGACAAGTTTGACGAACTCGACGTGAGCGACAGCACGGGAGCCATTCGCGGCATCGTCGTGGACTCCGCGATCGTGCCCGTGGCCGGCGCCGACATCGAACTGGTCGGCACCCAGGAGACGGCCGTGACGAACGAGGAAGGCGCGTTCAGCTTCGATGCGTTGGAACCTGGCACCTACTTCGTGTCCGTGACGAAGCTCGGCTACAAGGATGCCCAGCAAAGCGTGGATGTCATTGCAGGCGACGAGCGCCCGCCTGTGGCCAAGATTCGCATCATCGAAGCGCCCGAAGAACTGCCCCAAGCTACGACCCAGAACTGGGATGGCTACCTGGCCTGTGGAGCCGGCACCCCGGTCGGCTCCCTGAATCCCTGCGCCGACGCCGGCAGCGAAAACGTGCACAACTTCACCGTCGACGGTGTCCCCGACTACGTGCAAATCGAGATGGTCTGGCGCGGCACCAATGTCCTGGGAGACACGCTCAGCATTGGCATGCTCAACCCGGATGGCCTCCTGACGAACTTCGCCGGTGCCGACTGCACCAGCCCCTGCGTGTTCCGCGTCAGTGGCGAACTGATGGAGGAATTCCTCGGCCCTGACTTCCAGGAATACACGATCCGCGTCTTCCCCGGCAGTGGAGCTGACGGCATGGGCGCCAGCTTGGTCGTGGAGCAAGGCTTCAGCGTCTACGCAACCGAATTCCACCGGTTCGAACCCGACGCCGACTGGCTCTTCGTCGAAGACGGCGCCTACCCCGTGCCCCGGTAAGGCCACAACGGTTAAGCGGCCGGCTTCCGGCTGACCCGTGTGCGTGCCATCCTTCTGGTGTTGAGCCTGCTGCTGGCCGGTTGCAGCGACCCCAGCAGCACCAGCCCAGTGCCAGCAGCACCAGGCCCCACAACGGGCAGCCTCAGCGGCATCGTCGTCGACCCGGCCATCATTCCCCTCGAAGGCGTCCGCCTGTGGCTCGACGGCCAAGATCGCAACGTGACCACAGACAATCTCGGGACGTGGCGCATGGACGGCCTCGAACCAGGAAGCTACTTCCTCTTCGCGGCCCGCGACGGATTCCAGCCGATTCAGACCGGCGCCAGTGTCACGGCAGGTGAAGTGACCGAAGTCGCCTTGGAAATGGTGCCCAACATGACGGCGGAACCATTCTCGGTGCCGACCCAATGGCGCGGCTTCATCGACTGCTCCCTGCGCATCGGCACCGGCGGCGCCAGCGGCAGCGTGGGCCTCAACGCCTGCAACGAACTTGGCACCCAAGGCCTCGGCCAACAAGACGTCGAACGCATCCATGAATTTCCAGAAGGCGCCCCGGACTTCTTCCAGACGGAAGTGCAGTGGGAGAAAACCCAGACCGGCGGCAATGACCTCGCGATCATGGTCGGACCCGACACCTGTGCTGACCCCAAATATCGGTGGACCAGCGGCGCCAGCCCCCTGTGGTACGCCATGGATGCCTTCGAGTTGAACGCCCGACAAGTGGGGCCGGATGCACCGCTATGTACTCGCGTCTTCGCCGCGACCTCCGGCGACTTGCAATACGTCGCCGGCTTCCAATTCCAGCAAGGGTTTGACGCATACAGCCACGCATTCTACAATTTCGAGCCCGAGGACGGCTGGCTCTTCGTCATGGATGGGCCTCCGAAAGCTTGACACACTCTCAGCGCCGTGAGCCCCCCGTGCGTGTGGGATTGGTCGTCCTGCTCCTGGCTGCCAGCCTGGCTGGTTGCGCCGAGGAGACGGGACCGCAGGAAGAATCAGATGATACGGCGTTCGAAGGCTTGGAAGGACGCGTCACGGAAGATACGGGCCTGATTCGGGGCCTGGTCTTGGACGACGCCATCGTGCCCGTTGCAGGCGCGACCGTGACCCTCCAAGGGGAAGGCCGCACGGCCGAGACCACCGAGGAAGGTGCATTCCTCTTCGACGACCTGGCGCCCGGGACCTACTTCATGACCGTCGAAAAGCTGGGCTACAACACCACCCAGACCTCGGCGAATGTGGAGGCTGGCGTCGAACGCCCCGACATCATCAAGGTCAAGCTGATTCAGGACAAAGCCAACCAGCCCTTCGTGGAGGCCGCCCAATTTGACGGCTTCATCATGTGCAGTGGCCGCGGCATCGTGATCGGCCTGGCCATTTGCTCCACGGTCGGCGTCGGCGACGACGACTTCGTGCGCAACTACGAACCCAGCTTCCGGCCGGCCTTCATCCAATCCGAACTGACCTGGAGGTCCACCCAAGCCCTTGGTGATGCGCTGAGCTACAGCATCACCTGCATCGCTGGCCCGCCATGCCCGGATGGCCAAGTCACCATCGCGCGCCATGAAGGCAAGAGCCCGCTCCTGTTGCAAGTCAATGCAACCCAAGCCGAGGACTTCCTGTTGGGCGCTGGCGAGCAGCCCATCACGCTGCGCGTCTTTGCCCACGGTATGGAGGAAACCGATGTGCCCGAAGAGACGGTCTACGACACAGCCGGCATCGATTGTGTGCGCTGGCCCGTCTTGTTTGCAGACTGCATTCGCTTTGGCGGCGTCGGCATGACCATCGATCAGCAATTCACGGGCTACACGCACATGTTCAACCTCTACACGCCGCCGGAAGACTGGCGGTTTACAGAGGATGGCAACCCGCCAGGGCCTCCTAGCTGACGTCATTGCAGGCACCATAATCTTCAAGTTCGGGAAACCTCGCCCCGACTATGCGTTGGCTCATTGCCGCTCTCCTGTCCCTGACGGCCCTGGCAGGCTGTGCCGAGGACCCCACCAACCAGCCCCTGAACTCGGACGAGGAAGCCTTCTCGGAATTCGAAGGCGACGTCAGCGACACGACCGGCCTGATTCGTGGCCTTGTTCTCGACCCCGCCATCGTGCCTGTCGCCGGGGTGACGGTCACCATCCAGGGCCTCGGGTTGGAAACCGTGACGAACGAAGACGGCGCCTTCCTGTTTGGCGACCTCGACGCCGGCACCTACTTCCTGGAAGCCAAGAAGCTGGGCTACCTCAGCGTCCAACAGAGTGTCCTGGTCGAAGCGGGCGTCGAACGCCCGGACATCGTCAAGTTCCAACTCATCGAGGATCTGGCCAACCAGCCCTTGATTTCCAGCTACCAGTACGACGGCTTCATGCAGTGCAGCTTCACCTTGGTCGTGGTCGGCTTCAATGCCTGCGGCCTGGCCTCCATCGTCGACATGCCCCTGGACAATCCCCTCGTGGTCCACGACATCGCCCCCAACGGCACCTTCGCCCAAACGGAAATGGTCTGGCGCTCCACCCAAGCCCTGGGCGACCAACTACAACTGATGTACTCCTGGGGCGAGTGTGACACCTTCTACTGCGACAAGGAAGTGGAAGGCACGAGCCCGCTGGTCCTCTCCGCCAACGGCGACGAACTGGACACCTACCTGTCCGACCCCGCCAACCCCAACACGCCGGGCCTCATGATCCGCGTGTTCGGCACGGAATCCAGCGCCGCCCAAGGCAGCGGCGTCGGTGCCACCATCGACCAGAGCTTCACGCACTACACGCACGTCTTCTACGCATTCACGCCCGATGAGGGCTGGCTGTTCATCGAAGACGGCGCGTACCCGCTGCCCAGCTAAGCCTGGACGGTTCCTCCTCCCCTTCCTCTCTTTTGTGACCCCGGGCCTGAAGCGTGGCGCGACGGGATACCCTGCGAGGCGTGAGACGCGCCGAGGCCCTTCAATTTGGCTTTCAGCCAGAGGTCAGGCCTGCGCCGCTAGAAGCGGCTCAGGCCTACCCAAGGCCCAACCTGACCTCGGATTGGCTTGGGGCGGTCAAAACCGCCCCAATCCATCTCACTGCACGACGCGCAGCGATCAAGCCTGCGCCGCTAGAAGCGGCTCAGGCCTACCTGTCCCGTGCGGCGCAGCGCCTCGACCTTTGGCAACAGTTCATCCCACGCCAATTCCTTCCATTCCAGGTCGTGGTCGGCGAGCAATTTCCGGGCCTTGTCCGCCACGCGAGGTGCAATGAGCATCCCGCGCAGAGCGGCGTTCTGGTTGCGCAGGGGCTCCACGTAGCGCCACAATTGTTGGGCTTCCTTGACCCCCGCCGTGCTGCGCTTGACTTCAATGAGCAACCGGCGGCCTTCGCTGTCGTCGCCGTCGAGATCGTAGAAGCCGCGATCACTGTCACGCTCTCGGCGGCGCGGTACAAAACCGTCCTCGACCAATTCAGGGCGCTCAAACAGAAGGCGCTGCAGGTCCTCTTCGGATCCGACCAAATCGAGGCCTTCCGTGTCGTGCAGCGGCACGCTCAGCAAGAGCCGGACCTCGTGGAAGGTGATCTTGACGATTTCCTCCGGCTTGGGACGGTACGCGGTGAGGACCAATTGGCCATCCTCCATGCCGGCGTGGAAGGTGGCACCCGGAGGTTGCCAGTTGACCGGCTTGGCCTTGATGGCCGTGTGAATCAGCAACGTACCATCGGGCTTCAGCAGCACCAGGCGTTCGCCGCGGTTGAGCATGCTCCGGGCACGGCCTTGGTAATGGACGACGCAATCGCCGACGGCCTGCAAGAGATGACCCTTCTTCTGGGCAAGCCCTTGGATTTCGTTCTGAAGAAACTCCAACGCCGCATCGGACGTGGGTTCGCGCAGGACGTTCAAGCCAGGGCTTCCTTGATCTCCGCCTGCATGTCCTTGTCGGAGATGCCGCCGTCGGGATCGAATTCTTCTTCGATCTCGGCGAGCAGGTCGGCGAATTGGGCGCGGTATTCGGGGTCTTCGCGCACTTCCTGGGCCAACTTCTTGGGCAGGAGCAAGTCGAAGATGTCCTTGTACGCCGGCGCCGGGTTGCTGGCGTTGAACTGCTTCTGGCGCACCGTGGCGACCACGGCGGCTTCCACGTTCTTGGTGCCGAAGCCAGGCGTGGCGAAGCTGCGCACGATGTCATCTTCGCCGACGTCGGGGCATTCGGACTTCAATTGGGCAAAGAGGGCGCGGCTCTGGGCGTCATTGGCGATGACCTTGCGGCCTGCCGCGAGCTGCTTCTCCAGGTGCTCTTCCACCGGGATTTCCTTTGCCATGTCGCGGCGGACAAAAACCGGCCTGATAAGGCGACCGGCGGCAATGGTCACGTTGTCGGTGCGTTCGGCTTGATGGCCATCATGCCTATGTACCCGAAATCAAGGGACGGGGTATGCGTGCGTGGATCATTGCAAGCCTCCTCCTCATGACCTTGGCCGGTTGCTCCGATGAGCCCCCCGCAGCCACCCCAGACGAAGACGTGGACTTCACGGAATAC
>JBMZJT010000029.1:0-12797 GCA_049617695.1 Thermoplasmatota archaeon
CGAATGCAAATCCATGGTCTACCCAAAGGATGGGGTTCTGACCTGCAAGAAGTGTGGTTGGAGCAGCGGCAAGAAGGCCGAGGCCCAAGTCGTCACCACCGCGGCAGACGCCAAGGAGCGCGTCGTCGTCGAGAAGCACGTGGACACCCGGGCCCAACAAGACGCAGAATGCCCCAAGTGCGGCCACGGCAAGGCCTACTTCCACCTCATGCAGACCCGTCGCAGCGATGAACCGCCGACGGAGATCAATGAGTGCATGGAGTGCGGCCATTCTTGGCGCGAATACTGACCGAAGGGCAGGGGACGTATTGGGTCCTGGGCATCTTGGCCCTTGGCTCCATCGTGGTCATCTGGCCGGCCGTCCGACTCGTCATGGCCTTTGGGACACGCGAGGAGTTGGTCGCCGTGGTCGCGCTGGGCTTCGCCTGGTTGGGCTTTCTGGCCTGGCTGGCCATGCGGCCTTCGCGACGGGCCCGAAGGGTTTGATGGTGTGAGGGGTTGCAGCGCATGTGCCCTCAGAAACCGTTGTCCGTGACTCCTTTGCCAAGCAAGGCGCCTTGCAGTTTCTCGGCGCGACCATGGAGTCCGTCGGCGACGGGCGATGCGTCATCTCGATCGACCATCGTGATGCATTGACGCAGCAGGATGGCTTCTTCCATGCAGGCATCTTGACCACGGTGGCCGACAGCGCCGGTGGATATGCTGCCTATTCCTTGATGCCGGACGGGAGTCGCGTCTTGGCGACGGAATTCAAGTTCAATTTCCTCCGGCCTGCGACGCCCGGAAAAGCGGTGGCCGAAGCGCGTGTGATCAAGCCGGGGCGCACACTGACGGTCACAGCCATTGATGTGTATGTCGAGGGGGAAGAGGGGCGCAGCCATGTCGCCACGGCATTGCAGACTTGCATCTGCCTTGTCTAGACGCCGAGGCGGTACAGCAAGACATCCACGGGCTCGAAAGGATCACAGCCCAATGGGTCGTCGATGCAGGGGTCGTGCGGCGGGGTGACTGCTGCGCTCAGGACGACCCGGTGGTGGTATGGCGCGAAGTTCCAGTAGCCGGCGTCGTCGTGCCAATGGGTGCGGTGATCGGAGCGGACGTCGTGGGTGCCGCTGGCCGTCGTGATGAGGAAGTCGTCTCCGGAGATGGCCACATCGTAGGTTCCTGCGGCTTGGTAGGCGCTGGTGCCGATGATGCGCACTTCGATGCCATCGGTGCGAACGGGGTCCGCCGCGAGGCCGCAGAGGCGGTCCACGTCCGCGTCGAGGGCGCTGGATCCTTGGACCCATGCACCGCCGTGATCTGCGGCATCGATGGCTCCCCAGGATACGCGGAAGGAGCCGGACGCGGTTCCGGCCAGCAGCACAACGGGGACCTCGCCTGCGTATGCATATTGCACGGGGGCAAAGACTTCTGGGCCGAGTGCGCCGGTGCAGGTTCTCGGCGTCAAGTCGGGGGGATTGAATGCCGTTTCGAGCACGGTGGCTCGTTCAAAGTGAACGGGTGAACCACCAGCGTGGGCGAGGGGAATCAGGAGAATCAGGGCAATCAGCGGGATTCGCATGAGGGGTCAAATCTCGTGGTTGTTAACAACCTTATTGGTCCGAAATTTGTTATTTTCGTCAATGTGACTAACCATATTTGTCGCTCTGGACACATTGCTTCGCCAACGCGACCAATCTCCAAACGAAGTGATGGTAACAATGTGCGCATCCTTAAGCCACGTCCAAGGTTGGGCCGCGCGATAGGGATGCCTGCGTTCAAAGCCAAGGTCAAGGCAGAAGTGCTCAAGACGGTCCTCGATGCCGTGCAGACCCTCGTGGACGAGGCGAAAATCCAGGTCACCGCCGAGGGGCTCAGCCTCAAGGCCGTCGACCCCGCCCACGTCGCCATGGTCGATCTGTCCCTCGGAAAGGGGGCCTTCGTCGAATACAGCGGCGACGAAATGGAGATGGGCATCGATCTGGACAAGCTCAAGGACATCCTCAAGCTCGCTTCCGGCGGCGACGAGATTGGCCTCGAATACAAAGAAGACAGCCACCGCCTCGTCTTCAAAATCGGCCACATCACCCGCCGCATGGCCCTCGTCGACACCACCAACATGGGCGACCCCAAGGTCCCGAACCTCAACTTGCCCAGCAAGGTGACCATCACGGCCAGCGAACTGCAGCAAGGCATCAAGGCGAGTGAAGCCGTCAGCGACCACATCGCCCTCGTGGCCACCAAGGACGCCTTCGAGCTCGTGGCCGACGGCGACACGGATCAAGTCCACCTCAACCTCGACGGCGAGGACATCATCAAGATTGAAAGCCCCGAAGAGAGCCGCAGCCTCTTCTCCCTCGACTACTTTGCCAACATGGCCAAGGTCGTCAAGGGTGGCGACACAATCACGCTCAACTTGGGCACCGATTACCCAGTCAAGATGGAATTCGACATCGCCAACGGCGGCGGGCACATCACGTACCTGCTCGCCCCGCGCATCGAATCCGACTGATGCGCACCATCGCAGCCGCCGTGCTGGTCCTGCTGTTGGCGGGATGCCTTGGGGCTGAATCGTCGTCGCAAGTCTCGTGGAACGACGGCAGCGGCGACTTCACGATCGACCTGGATTGTGGAGCCGTGCTCGACCTGAGCGTCCGGAGTGATGTGGCTGACGGTGAACTGTTCTTCACGGTCCTCGACGGCGCCAACCAGACCGTCATGGTGTACGATTTGCAGGATCATGACCTGGTGCAAATCGACGAACGACTTGAAGGCGAACCGGGCAACTGGAAAGTCGGGGGCACCTACGACAGCATGGAAGGTCCTGGCAGCGTGCGGATTTCCTGCTAAATCCAACCTTCGTCCCAGACTCCCTTAAGTCGCGGCGTCGATGAGCGGTCATGCGTGCCTTTTCCATCCTCGCAGCGGGGATGTTCCTACTCGCCGGATGCGCCGGCCAAAGCGCCGTCAACAACAACACCAACAACTTCAGCTACGCTGGCCAAGCCGCGGGCTGGGACGACGTGGAGACCTACACGTGGAAGAACACGATGGGCACCGCGTCCGTCAGTTGGGGGGGACAAGTCGCTGAAGGCAGCATCAGCGTCACCATCAAGGACGCCGCCGGGAAGCAAGTTTTCAGCCGCGGCCTGAGCGGGCAAAGCCAGGAAGGCTTCAGCGGTGACACGGCCAGTGGATTGGCTGGCGACTGGACCATCAAACTCACGTTCCAGGACTACACGGGCCAAATGGGGCTCAATGTCCGCGCCGGCGCCAGTGGCGGCTCGTGGTCCGGCGGGCAAGGTTTCGGCGGCTGACTGAAGTAGCGAGCCCACTTCGACTCGGCGTGGACCTGGTCCGCTTGGCGTTCTATCCGTTCCTGCCCGAAGTGCGGGACGCAGTGCGCGAGCTCGGTCCCGACATTCCGACCCTGCTGACGAGCAACCTTTACGCGGGGGTGCGCCGCCGCGCCATGGACCGGTTGCGCGCGGCATTGGACCAACAACCCGTCGAGACGCTCATGGTCAGCAATGACCGCGATGCCCTCGCGGAAATCATGTCCGTTCCCGTGGCCCGGATGCTCGCCGTACTCTTGGGCGACCGCACGCTGGTGCACCGCTACGCCGCCGCCGAAGGCCAACGCCTCGAAACCACGGTCAAGCAAGATCCGGACAGCCTCGCCGAAGTCGCCGCCTCCGTCGGGGTCCGCGTGCACGTCGCCGACGACAAGGAGCGGCCGTGGCGGATGCATTTTGCCGACTACCTCGTGGTGGCGCCCCTCTGGGAAGACGACTGGAAATTGATTCAGCAACCCTTGGCGGGAGGCTGGCTGCCGTTGAACCATGGTCAACTCGCGGCGCTGTGTCGCCACGGCTTGAGCCAGCGCATCCAGAAGGAACTCGAAGCCGAAATGGAGAAGCCGGTGCACGACGAAGTACGGGCGCCCTTGCAGGAATACCTGGACATCTTGGGCCCCCTGCTTGCCGAGGCCCGCAAGGACTGGAACACCGGGGATTTTGGCCCCGTGCAGGACACGTTGTTCCCGCCATGTATCCAGGCCATTTTCCAGGATATGGCCGAAGGCAAAATGGTCACCCACCACGCCAGGTTTGCCATCGCCAGCTTCCTGGCAACCATCGGCATGACGGCCAACGACATCCAGGCGTACTTTGCCACGATTCCCAACTTCGACCCCGATAAAAGTCGGTACCAAATCACGCACATCGCGGGCGAACAAGGCGTCGAGAAGTACACGCCGCCGGGCTGCGGTACCATGCAAACCAACGGCGTCTGCCCCCTGGAACGCCGCGACAATCTATGCTTCAAGATCAAGCATCCCTTGAGCTACTACCGCGCCCGCATCCGATTCCAGCAAGAGGACGAGAAGAAGGCCCATGAGAAATTGGAGCATGAGCGGCGCAAACAGGAGGCCCTAGCCGCCAACGAGCGCAGCCTGAAGCAGAAGGAGGCCGAACATGCCTGAGACAAACGGTTCGGTCCTTCGGAGGTTGGCACATGCCTGAGAAAGGCCCAACCTCGTTCCCGCCACCGGTCGCCACAACGATTGACTGGCTCCAACGCACCTTCGGCCACTACTACAAGCACAACCCGCCGCCGCTCCCGGATCGCTTCACCCGCCGCGAATTCGGCTTCATCCAATGGCCCAACCGGCCCGGCCCGCCACCGTTCATCCGGCATCGCGCCTACCCCAACGCCCAGAAATTCCACGACTACCTCGCGTGGAAAGGGCCCCACAGTTGCTACTACTCCACGGCCTACTACCGCAAGCCTGGCGAAATGAAGATGGTGGACAAGCAGTGGCTCGCCGCCGAATTGATCTTCGACCTGGACGCCGATCACTTGGCCGAAGCGGAAGCCGCCAAGGCCCGCGGCGAAGAGATGCCCATCGAGGAGCAACTCCACATCGTCAAGGGCCAGTTCCAGAAGCTGCTGGACGAATTCCTGTTTGGCGACTTCGGCATTGACCCCGAACACGTCTGGATTACGTTCTCCGGTGGCCGTGGCTATCACGCCCACGTCGTCGATCCCAAATTGATGGCCTTCGACGCCAAGCCGCGTCGCGAAATCGTTGATTACATCACCGGCAAGATTCCCGCCATCAAGGGCAGTGAAGACCCCGATCTGAAGCACTTCATCTGGGAAGAAGCCGTGAGTGCGCGGTCCTTTGGCAACAAGAGCTACGCCACGAAGGTCGCTCGAACCCATCCCGTGGACGCCCCCGGATGGCAGGGTCGGATGACGCGCACCCTTGTTGACATGCTCCAGGAAAAGGTCCTTGACGCCGACAAAGCGGAAGCGCGAGCTTGGCTGACGAGCCTCGAAGGCGTCGGCGGCAAGTCTGCCGATGATTTTCTGGAAGATTTCACGCCGACGCGCTTGGAAAACCTGGGCAAAGGCATGCTGGAGCAGAGCAGCGTCGTCAAGCGAATTGCCAAGGAAGTCCTGAAACAGCAAACGATTCCCTTTGCCAAGGGCGAAACCGACGAACCCGTGACGGCGGACATCAAGCGCCTCATTCGCTTGCCCGGCAGCCTCCACGGCAAGTCGGGTCTCAAGGTCGTGACCCTAACACGGGACACCCTCGACGACTTCGATCCGTTCCGTGACGCCGTGGCGCTGGACATGGAGCCGGTGCGGTTTGTGCCGCGCAACGACGGCGAGGTGACCATGGCTGGCGAACGCGTCAGCGTCAAGGCAGGCGAAGAAACCGAGATTCCCACGGCCCATGCGGTGTGGTGGTGTGCCAAGCAGCAAGGCACGGTCCTTCCCGCCAAGCATTAAACCGAGCCCGCAGGTCGGACCGCGTGGACGACAAGGGCATCTCCTACGAGATGCTGCAGGACCTGCTTCGCGCCGAGCGCCGAAGCAACCGTTTGTCTCCCGTTCAGCCGCGCTTCTGGGCTCGGGTCCGCCAATTCTTGGAGGAGGTCATGGATGCCTTTCGCCAAGAGCAGGAAAAGGACCCCTTTAGCCGCCGCGCCATGATGCTGCGCGACGAAGCCCAGCACGCCCAACAAGCCGCCGAAGGTCTCTGGGCCTTGCGCGAACGCAAAATGGCGCTCTATGCCCTGGCCCAAGTGAAAAAGCCGGGCGAGAAGCCCGAGGGCATCACGCGGGTCGAAGAGGAGCTGTACGATGCCATTATGGCGACGCTCCAAGCGGGCCGCGCCCGCGTCTTGCATGGCGGCGCACCCATCGCAAAGCCTGATGTGCCGGCGCCGGCGGCCAAACCTGAGCCGTCGGCCGACGCACCCGCCCCCAGTCCGCCGGCTGCCGCCGAACCCGAGCCTCGGCCGGCTGAGCCCGATGAGCCAGACGACGAAGAGCGCATCGCCGCCGCTCAAGGCAATCCTGTCGAGGTGCCGGCCGACACGCCAGACGCCGACATGGTCACGATTCGTGCCATCAGCGACATTCCGCCTTTCGTTGGCCCCGACATGCAGACCTACCTCCTGAAGGAAGGCGACGTGGCCATGGTTCCCCAGGCAATTGCGGACCTCCTGGCGCGGCGAGGAAAGGCCGAGCCGTTGGACGCGTAGCGTCCCGGGTCGGCTTGATGGCGGCCGGAATGACCGCCGGACGGCCGAGCCGTTGGACGCGTAAGCCCCAAGACCTCTTGCGACCGTCGCCACGCATGGACCAGAACGAGCGCCCCGATCCGATGGGCGGCGAAGTGCATGCCAGCGTGCATTACGCCGACCACGACTTGCGTGAAATGTTCAGCCGTGACAATGCCGAACGCCGCCGCACCGGAGGCAAGATGCTGCGGGCCCGTCTGACCGCCAAGCAGGACAAGCAATGCATGGCCAAGATGGTCAAAATCCGTGAGGCCTACGAAGTCGCCAACAGTGACGACATCGTCCTTCGGTGGGTCCAGATGCAAGTCGAAGAGGGCAAGGCGGAGGACATTGACGCGGGCCTGGTTGAACTGGCAGCCAAAGTCACGTTCTCAGAGCGCACCGAGCCTTGGGACGACGAGAAGGGCCACTGACGCCTGCGCCAACCGTCATATACCCCCTGTTTGTCGGCCGCCACGCCCCCCTCTGTCCTCTGCGCCTCTGGATCGTCAGACCGGTTGACGTAGACCCGCATCCTTGGGGGCTGGATGTGAACACATGGTCAAACTACCACGCAACACCAAGCGTTACTGTCCCAAGTGCAAGAAGCACACCGCGATGGAGACGGAACGCGTCAAGAAGCGCCGCGCAAGCGAACTGAAGAAGGGTCAGCGGTCTTTCCGCCGTGTCACCGCCGGTTACGGTGGTTTCCCCCGTCCGAAGCCCGACGGCCGCGAAAAGCCCACGAAGCGCATTCTTCTGCGCTTTGCTTGCAGCGAATGCGGCAAGAAGGTCCAGCCGGTCGCCCAGCGCGCCAAGAAGTTCGAGTTGACGGAGTAACAATGCCCGGAAAATTCCTCAAGGTCAAGTGCCAGGATTGCGGCAACGAGCAGACCATCTTCGGTCGCGCGGCCACCAAGGTCGCTTGCCTCACCTGCGGTGCCACCCTCGCCCTGCCCACCGGCGGCTACGCCGATGTCAAGGCCGAGGTCGTCGCCACGCACGAGTAAGCTCTCGCTGCTCGTCTCTTCCCTTCTTTCTCCCCTTTGTTTCCCCGGCGACGGTCGGCGTGAATCCTGTTTTTGCGCGATCAAGCGCAGCCATGCATCGCGTTCTTGCCCCTGTTGCCTTATGAGGGACTTCCACTTGGCCGCAGCATGGCCAAACTGACCGAATTCCCGGAAGACGGCGAACTTGT
Organism: Thermoplasmatota archaeon; assembly: GCA_049617695.1. Taxonomy (GTDB): domain Archaea; phylum Thermoplasmatota; class E2; order JACPAO01; family JAHFTW01; genus JBFKXH01. The sequence goes on from JBMZJT010000029.1 coordinate 7,759, forward strand.
CGTCGGCACCGTCAGCAAGGTGCAGAACTTCGGCGCGTTCATCACGCTGGAAGAGTACCCTGGCAAGGAAGGCTTCTGCCACATCCGTGAAGTCGCGTCCGGTTGGGTCAAGCGCATCGGTGACCACGTCCGTGTCCAACAACGCGTGGTCTGCAAGGTCCAAGGCGTCAATGCCAGCAAGGGCCACATTGACCTCAGCCTCAAGGCGGTCAACGACCACCAGCGCCGCGAGACGATTCAGGCGTGGAAGAACGAGCAGAAGGCCGACAAGCTCGTCGAAATGCTCGCCGAGAAGCGCGGCACGACGCCCGAGCAACTCCTGGAGGACATCGGTCCCAGTGTGTTGAAGATCTGGAACAGCGTCTACGATGCCTTCCAGGAAGCCGCCGAATACGGCCGCGACGTCTTCGACGAGGAAGGCATCGAAGCCGACTGGATCGATGACTTTGTGACCTTCGCTCAGGAGAACATTCAGATCCAATACGTCGACGTTCACGGCTTCGTGGAAGTCAGCAGCACCGCCAGCAACGGCGTGGACAACATCCGCACCGCCTTGGCCGCCGCTGAATCCTCCGAGTTCGACGACGTCAAGATCAAGGTCGCCTACCACGGCGCCCCGCTGTACCGTGTCACCGTGGAAGCCCCGGATTACAAGATCGCCGAAGAGCAACTCAAGAAGGCCGCCGACCGCGCCATCGCCAGCATCGAGAAGGCCGGTGGCAAGGGTGGTTTCCGCCGCGAACTGGCTGAGGCCGCGTAGGCATGAAGGCGCTGATGAAGCGGTGCGGAACCTGCGGGGAATACACCCTCCAGGACACCTGCCCTTCCTGTGGCGCCCCGGCCCACCCCAACAAGCCGGCCAAGTTTAGCCCCGAAGATCACCACGGCGCGTACCGGCGCAAGTTGAAGAAAATGGACCGCGACGCCCGGGATGGCTGAGGCGCCTCCATGGACTTGATGCACTTCGTCGAACGCGAGGTCCCCGAGACCGGCCCCGTCATTTTCGTGGAAGGATTGCCCGGCGTCGGCAACGTCGGCAAATTGGCGGCGCAGCATCTCGTCGATGCCTTGGATGCCAAGCTTTGGGCGGACATCTTCAGCCATGATTTCCCGCCCCAGGTCACCGTCGAAACGGATGGCACCGTGCGGCTCGTGCGCTGCCAATTGTGGTACGTCCCTGCCGAAAAAGGCCCTGCATTGGCCATCCTGACTGGCGACTACCAACCCCTGAGCAGTCCCGGTCAATATGCGCTCGTCGAAGGCGTCCTCGAGCGCCTTGCGGCCCTGGGCTGCGAGCGGATGTACACCCTCGGCGGCTACGGCCTTGGAACCACGATTGAGGATCCCGAAGTCCTCGGCGCTGCAACGGATCTTGACACCGTCGGCGCGCTGAAGGACCTCGGCGTCAAATTCGAGGAAGACGAGCCCGGCGGCGGCATCATCGGCGCCAGCGGCCTCTTTTTGGGCCTCGGTATGCAGCAAAACATCTCCGGCGCCTGCCTCATGGGGGAAACCAGTGGCTACATGGTCGATCCAGCGGCCGCCCGCGCCGTCCTGGCCGTGCTGGAGAAGCTCTTGGGTCGTCCCATTGACACGGCCGATTTGGATGAGAAAGCCGAGGAATTGGATCGCATCACGCACCAACTGCATGAAGCCGAGACGGCCGCCAAGGAACCTGGCGACCTGCATTACATCGGCTGAATCGGGCCGACACCTCTTTTCAGCCCCTGGATGGTGCTGGCATGATGCAAACCCTCAGCGTCGGCCGGATGACCAAGACGGCTCGCTTTAACGAGATTCTCAGCATCCTCGTCGAGCACGACCTCTGGGGCTTGCTGCATCACATGGCCACCGGCCGCGGCGAAGGCGACGCCCCGAGGCGGATGCGGCTCCTGCTCGAAGCGCTCGGCCCGACCTTCATCAAGATTGGCCAGCTTCTGGCGACGCGCCCCGACTTGGTGCCTGCCGAGTATGCGGAGGAATTCAAGAACCTCTACGATGGCACGACGCCGAGCCCCGTTGACGAAGTCCGCGAGGTCATCCAGCAAGAGCTTGGGCGCACGGTCGATGAGCTGTTCGATGACTTTTCTCCTGATGTCCTGGGCAGTGCCAGCGTTGGCCAAGTCCACAAGGCGCGGCTCAAAAACGGCACCCATGTCGCCGTGAAAGTCCAGCACGTCGGCATCGAAGAGAAGATGCAACTGGACTTCGAGATTCTGCGCGGCCTCGTCACGTTCATCGAGAAGACCTTCGCCGCCAGCCGCGTCTGGCAACCGACGCAGCACTTGGAAGAACTGCAATTGATGCTGGAACGGGAGCTGGATTACCGGTACGAGATGAAGAATACCGTGCGGGTTGCCAAGCAATTTCGCCGCGATGAGTCCGTGCACATCCCCGAGATGTTCACGGATCTATGCAGCAAGCGTGTCATGGTGATGGAGTTCATTCCTGGTATCAAATTCGCCCATCCGGCCGAGTTGGACGACCAGGGCATCGACCGCAAGAATGTGGCTCGAATCATCACCCACGCGATGGCGAAACAGATCTTCGTCAACCGGGTCTTCCATGCCGACCCATCGCCGGGCAACATGATGATCCTCAGCAGCGACCGCGTCGTCTTCCTGGACTTCGGCGCCGTCGGCATTGTCACGGAGCGCCGCGCCAAGACCATTTTGCGACTTATCACGGGCATCGGCAAAGGCGATGTCGAGGGGACGACAGAGGCGGTCATTGACCTGTGCGATCAACATGGGGAATACGATCCCAAGCGATTTGCCACCGACGTCGAGAAGATCGTGGATTTCTTCGAGAGGGAAGAGGTCTCCGTGGCCGATCCGCGCATGATGGAGATGATCCTCGACTTGGCGCAGAAGCACAAGATGTTCTTGCCGCCCGATTTCATGCTTATCACCCGGGCGTTGTTCCAATTCGACGGTTTTTGCCGCGACTTGGACCCAGATTACGAGCTGGTGACCGTGTTGGACCCCATCGTGGCCGAACTCGTCTGGAAGAACTTCACGAGCACGAAGAAGCAGAAGGAAGTCGTCGAGGAAACCGTCGGCGAGCTGGTCAAGTTCGCGCGGACCTTCCCCCATACGCTCAACCAAGTCGTGCGGCGCATTGAGCGCAACGAGCTTCGCACCACCATTGACATTGCAGGCCTCGAAGGCGTGAAATCCGCCCAAGGGCGCAGCGCGCTCAAGATCAGTTTCACCGTCCTCATGGCGAGCCTCATCATTGGCCTCGGCATTGTGTACAGCGGCCCCGTTCCGGAAAGCCGTGCGACGCAGTTCCTCTTCAGCGCCGGTGTCATTGTGGTGGTCTGGACCATGGTCCTCGTGCTCTGGTCCGAGACCATGAAGGGGCATCGGGACTAACCGGCCTCCTTTTTGAATCGGGTCGCTGCATGTCGGTCATGGGCCGCGCCATTGCGATTCTCGGCATCATTGGGTCTGTCTTTGCTGCACTCGCCGCAACGATCTTCGTCGACCCCGTCACGCTCCTGCCCGCACTCTACGCATTGGGGGCCGGCATTTTCCTCAGCATCAGCCGCGACTGGCGCCGCTGGGTCCCCGGGGCCACGGCGATTCTGTTCAGCATCCTCGGCATGATGGGCATCATCGGCTACATTGGTGGCGAGAACTCCGGCGTGGACCTGATGATCTCGGTGCCCTTTGGCAAGGCGTTCGTCGTCGCGGCGTGCCTCGAAATCGCCGGTGCTAGCATCCTCCTGAGCCGGGAAGAGGCCGAGCCCGCCTGGTTGCCATGGATTCCGATCGGCGCCTGGGGCTTGGCGTTCCTTGCCGCCATGTTTGCGCGGGATGCCTTGGGTGACCAAAGCCAAGCCATGAGCCTCGTGATCGCGCTCCTCGCACTCGTCACGATCACGGGGCCCATCTTGCACCTGCGCGACAGCTAATCCTCGGCCTCCCGCGCCCTTTTGAAGGACGCCGGAGTCGGCAGCCGCTATGAGCCTCCGGACCCTCGGCTGCGGCGAGGTCACTCCTGAACACTACGGAACCGAGCAGACCTTTGCCGGATGGGTGCACAGCCTACGCGCCAAGGGCAACATTGCCTTCCTGGAGCTGCGCGACCGCACCGGCCACGTGCAATTCGTCCTTCTGAAGAAGCAGCTGGCTGAGACGGCGCCGGAGTTGTTTGACCAACTCACCAAGCTGACGGACGAATCGGCGGTTTCCATCACGGGTCTCGTCAAGGAATCCGAGAAGGCCAAGGCAGGCTTCGAAGTGCTCCCCACGGCTGCGACGGTCCTCAACAAGGCCCAGACGCCGCTCCCGATGGCCCTCTGGGACGATGACATCGAAACCGGCATCGACACGCGCATTGACAACCGCTACCTCGATGTCCGCACGCCCCGCACGGCAGCCATTTTCCGCATCCGCAGTGAAGTCCTGCGCGCCGGTCGAGACTACTTCCACCAGCACGGCTTCCAGGAAATCACCACCAGCAACATCATCGCGGCCAGCAGCGAAGGCGGCACCGACACGTACACCGTGGACTGGTTTGGACGCGACTGCTACCTCAGCCAAAGCCCCCAGCTGTACAAGCAAATGATGATGGCCAGCGGCATGGACCGCGTCTTCGAGATTGCGCGGTACTTCCGCGCCGAGAAGCACAACACCGTGCGCCATCTGAACGAATCCACCGCGTTCGACCTGGAACTCGCGTGGATCAAGGACGAAGACGAGGTCATGCAGGTCATCGAAGGCCTGCTGCACCACATCTGGAAGTGCGTCGTCGAGAACTGCGCCGCTGAAATCGAAGCCATCGGTGCCGACGTGCCCGTCCCAGCCCTGCCTTTCCGCCGCGTCGAATACAACGACGCTCGCGACATCATCAACGCCCGTGCCGGCGACCGCCTTGAGAAGCCCCTGGAATTCGGCGACGACATCGGTACGGAAGCCGAACGCATTCTAGGCGAAGCGATGCAGGAAGAAGGCCACGACTTCTACTTCATCACGAAGTGGCCCCTGGCGGCCAAGCCGTTCTACTGCCAGCCGGAAGTCGCCGACGTCGCC
>JBMZJT010000029.1:12807-23155 GCA_049617695.1 Thermoplasmatota archaeon
AAAGCGACCCCAACGCCCTGAGTCGCAGCTTTGACCTGGACTACCGCGGTGTGGAACTCATCAGTGGCGCCCAGCGCATCCACGACGCCGAACTTCTGAAGGCCGGCATCGAGCGCTGGGGCCTCAACCCGGACGACTTTGGCGACTACCTGGATGCCTTCCGCTACGGCATGCCGCCCCACGGTGGCTGCGGTCTCGGCATCGAGCGCATCCTGATGCAAATGCTCGGGCTGCCCAACATCCGCGAAGCAATCCTGTTTCCCCGGGACCTCACGCGCGTGACGCCGTAATCGGTACGTCCATCAAGCGTCGCCTGGCTCGTCTCGCATGACCGAGTGCCCGTTTTGCCACGCCCATGTCGAGCCGCTGCGCAACGATGCCGGTTTGCTCGTCTGCCCGTTGTGTGCCAACACGGGCAATGCCGCGGCAGAACCAGCCGAGGCGCAGCCTCTGGCCAAGGCAAGTCTCGTCGTGGGGATCGTCGCTGTCTGCATCCCGTTGCTCGGCTTCATTCCTGGGATTGTTGCCGTTGCCTTGAGTCATCGATTCGAGCAGCGCTGTCTGCATGATCCTCGCCTCCAGGGGCGGAGTCGGGCGACGGCCGGGCTCGTGCTGGGCATCGTGGCGATGGGGGTCCACGGCCTCTGGACGGTCGCCGCCTTGCTGCGTTAGGCAGATGGCACGGCCACGCGTAGAATCGCGCCGCCATGGTCGACGAGGTAGACGGTTCCGTCCGTGTCCTGGCCAAAACTACTGATGCGCAAGTCCGTGTCTTGTGCGCGATGGAATCCGTTGTCAGAAACCGTCCAGAGTTGGCCCGAGCAGAAGTCGCCAAAGACGTACACGCCGTCCAGGGCGCTGCCGTCTCGAATGACATGTCCTCCCGTCACGGAGCAGTGGCCGCCGTCATGGTCGTATTGCGCCACGGGTCGAATGTGCCCCTCGGCGGTGCCAGGTCGGAAGCGATTCTCTCCTTCCCACACGTTCCAACCAAAATTGAGGCCCATTGCGCCGGCCGGCGCGACACTGATTTCTTCCACGTTGCCCTGGCCGACGTCGCCGATCCACAGGTCGCCTGTCGCCATATCGAAACTGAAGCGCCAAGGGTTGCGCAAGCCATAATGGGCCAGGTATTCGGCCGCAAATGGATTGTCGGGGGCCTGGACTGTGTCGCCGGAGATGTCAAAGCGCAGGATGCCGCCGAGGTGGGTCGACGTGTCCTGGCCGTTGCCTTCCGGGTCGGCGGCTGCCCCACCATCGCCGAGGCCCATCCAGAGCATGCCATCCGGGCCGATGGCGATCATGCCGCCGTTGTGGTTGCTGTAGGGTTGAGGATGCGTCCACAAGACGGTCTGCTGGTTGCCACTCCAACGGGACAAGACGGTGTCGCCTTGCGGGTCCGTGTGGTGGGTGTACCAGTGGCCTTCATGCCAAAGTGCGGCAAGGAGCCCCTGTTCGTAGCCGCTGCTGACGTCGCCATCGAGATCCAGAAGCACTTGGCCATCGATCGTCTTGATGCGACCGCCTTGCTCGACGACGGTCAGCCCGCTGGGGCCTTCGACCACCTGCACGGGACGCGAGAAGCCATCGGCCACAGGTACCAAAGCCAGGTCCGGGCCTCCCGTCGGCGCGGGATCAATGTCTGGCTGGAAGATGCCAAACAGCCATCCGGCCAGGACGAGCAAGACGCCGACGAACACGGCAGCGGCAATGAGCCATGGTTTGGCGCGCACGCTGCGCGATGGGGGCCTCTGACTTGAGGTGTCCCGTCGTGGCGCTACTGGGCCGTCATCGAGGCCAGCATGCCGCTTTGGGCGTGGCCGGGGATGTCACACCAGGTCACGAAATCCATCGGCTCTTGGGCCAGGACGAGCATCGTGGTGGTCTGGTCGCCGTTGATGTTCTCGCTGATCCACAGGGGATCGTTGTCGCTGGAACTGACGTAGTCGCCGATGAACAGGTTGTGTGGGCTGGCGCCGACGTTGACCACGTTGATGCGGTACAATTCGCCGGCTTCCAGGGTGAAGCTCGTGGGGCTGATGAAGAAGTCACCAAGCTCGACCGTCACTTCCTGCGGTTGCACGACTTCCAGGACGAGGTTGTTCTGGCCGTCGGTGATGTCAATGTTGCCTGCCTCATCGGGGCGGATGTCGAACGGCACAAGGCTGCCGGCGGGGACTTCGAGGGTCTCGCCGCCGATGGTGAAGGTGCGGTCCTCGCTGGCGTCGTTGGCAAACTGCAGGCGCACCGCGCTGCCCGGGGCCGTCTTCATGAGCGGCGCGTCGATGCCTTCGTCCGTGATTTCGATGGGGAAGGCGAGCTTCGGCGTGTTGGCCGCAGCGAGGTACTCTTCGTACCAGACATTGTAGTCGGCCATCGGGACGCTGATGATCTTGGCGCGCATGTAGCCGTGACCGGGGTTGAAGCACATCTCACGGCACTGGACATGGTATTCGCCAACAGGGAACTCCATGGCGGCCGTGTTGTATTGGTGCGGGCCACTGGGGTTGGCGTCCACGGTCAGGATGACGACGCCAGGGTTCTGGGGCGTGCCTTCCTGGATGCTGAAGGAGTGAATGACGTCGGCGCCGGTGACGTTCAGTAGAATCGGGACATCTGCTGGAACGTAGAATTCGGCGCCCTCGTTGACGGTACCCGTCGCGTCATAGAATGCGTCGACCTTGAAGTCGTCGTAGACTGCCGTCCAGAACCACTTCTGGCCGATGACCTCGATTTCCATGAACGTGTCTTCGTTCTCGATGCCCTCGTCCAATTGCACCAGGCCGGCGTAGGAAATGTAGCCGATCCACAGCACGACGAACAATGGAATGATGATCCAGGTCAGCTCGAGGCGCAGGTTCTCGCGTTCATGCTCGAACGTGGCGCGACCGTGGCCACTGTTGGCACGGTAACGGATGATGACCCACGCCATCAAGGCCACCACGATCAAGACCGTGATGGTCGCGGCGATGAAGATCTGGTAGTAGATGCCCTCAATGATCTCGCCGCGAGGCGTCAAGGGGGCGGGCATTCCACCACGGGCGGCGACGGGGCCGGCCAGGGCGAGAAGCAGGAAGCTGGCAATCGATGCGAGACGGATGGCACGCATGGGGCGTGGCGGCCGACGAGGGGGTCCGATAAAAGCGGCACGGGGTCGCCGCTCCACTACGGTCATAAATGACCCCCCCGTCGGCGCGAATTGAGCATGGCTGCCGCCGAGTTCGTCATGAAAGAAGCCGGGCACGACAAGCCCCGGGGATTGCGCCGCTGGTTGACGACCACGGACCACAAGGAGATCGGTCTCATGTACCTGTGGACCGGGTTCATCTTCTTCGTCCTGGGCGGCATCGCTGCATTGGGCATCCGGATGGAACTGTACCTGCCGGGCGCCAGCATCGCCGATGAGCAGCGGTTCAACGAATTCTTCAGCCTCCACGGCACCACCATGGTGTTCTTGTGGATCATGCCGGCCCTCGCCGGTCTTGGCAACTACTTCGTCCCCGTGATGATCAAGGCCAAGGACATGGCCTTCCCCCGCATCAACGCCCTGAGCTTCTGGCTCATTCCCCCGGCCGCCCTCCTCCTGTGGCTTCCGATGGTCATCCGTGGCGTCACCGCGGTCAACGTCACCTGGGTCGGCTACGCCCCGCTCTCGACGACCTTTGACAACATTGGTCTCGACTTCTGGCTGCTTAGCCTCATTCTGCTCGGCATCGCTTCGACGCTGGGCAGCATCAACTTCCTGGTCACCATCTTCAAGATGCGCGGCCCCGGCGTCACGCTGCACAACATGCCTCTGTTTGCATGGAGTCAGCTTGCCACCAGCATCCTTCTGGTGTTCAGTCTCCCTGTGGTGACCGTCGCCTTCCTGATGTTGTTCTTCGACCGCAACTTCGGCACCAGCTTCTTCACCGGACCTGGCAGCGACCCCATCCTGTACCAGCACTTGTTCTGGTTCTTCGGTCACCCCGAGGTGTACGTGCTGATTCTGCCGGTCATGGGCATCCTGAACGAGATCATCCCCAAGTTCAGCCGCCGCCCGGTCTTTGGCTACAAGTCCATGGCCTACGCCATGCTTGGTATCGCCATCGTCGGTTTCCTGGTCTGGGCGCACCACATGTTCACCACCGGTATCGACCCCCGCGTCCGTGCGGTGTTCATGTTCAACACCATGCTCGTGGGCGTCCCCACTGGCATCAAGGTGTTCAACTGGCTCAGCACCAGCTGGGGTGGCAAGATCCACTTCGACGCCCCCATGAAGCACGCGCTTGGCTTCATCTGGCTCTTCGTCATCGGTGGTGTCACCGGTGTCATGCTGGGCAGCATCCCCGTGGACTACGCCCTGCACGACTCTTACTTCGTCGTGGCTCACTTCCACTACACGATGGTCGGCGGCGCCGTGTTCGGTATCTTTGCCGGCGTCTACTACTGGTACCCCTTCCTGTTCGGCCGCCGTATGTACAACGAGCGCCTGGCCAACGTGCACTTCTGGATGATGTTCGTCGGGTTCAACCTGACCTTCTTCCCGCAGTTCATCCTCGGCCTGCGCGGCATGGCTCGCCGTGTCCAGGACTACCCTGAAGGCGCGGGCTTCGTCATCCTGAACCAGCTCAGTACCATCGGCGCCTTCCTCATCGCCCTGAGCGTCCTGTTCTTCTTCATCAACGTCCTCTACAGCCACTTCAAGGGCGAGAAGGTCGTGAAGGACCCCTGGGGCGGCGCTCGCCATGTCGAGTGGCAACTCTGGGAGGAAGGCCGCGTCGTCCACGGTGAAGGCCTCATCGTCGACCATGAGCCTGTTCCCCTGGCTGAACAATACAAGGAGGTCAAGGCATGAGTTCCCACGACCACGCCCACGACGAACCGCACCTGCCCCACGGCTCCATCTGGCCGTTCTTCCTGGCCCTCGCCATCGCCACCTTCGGCCTTGGCATGGTGTTCTTCGATGTCACCAAGCTACTGGCCGTCGGCGGTGTGCTGTTCATCTTCATCGTCATCGCCGGCTGGGTCCGCGAAGACATCGGCTGGTGGAAGACCAACACCGGCACCGGACCGGGCATGGCCAAGGCGGGCACCCTGCTGTTCATCGGCAGTGAAGTGTTCATCTTCGGCGCCCTGTTCACGACGTACTTCACGTTCCAGCAACTGGCCGACCACTGGCCTGACAGCGACGTGCACGTCCCCTGGCTCAAGACCGGTTTCTTCACGCTGTTCCTGTTTGCCAGCAGTGCCACGATCCACAAGGCCGAAGGCCACCTGCGCAAGGGCGAACACAAGCAATTCCGCACCTGGTGGCTCGCCACGATCCTCCTCGGTATCGTGTTCTTGTACGGTCAAGTGGACGAATACGTCACCCTGCTGCACGAAGGCTTCGGCCTCACGTCCGGCCAGTTCATGACGAGCTTCTACATGATCACCGGTACCCACGGCCTGCACGTCTTTGGCGGTCTGATCTACTTGATCATCGTCTACATCCGTGCCAGCAAGGGTCAATTCGACCAGAAGCGCCACGCGGCTCCGGAAACGGCGGCCCTGTACTGGCACTTTGTCGACTTGGTCTGGGTGTTCGTGTACCTGATCTTCTACATCGTGCCGAACTTCGTCCTGCACTGATCATGAGCGAGACGGCCACCGTGGGCGAGCTCACGGAAGAACAGACCAATGTGCGCAACTTGCTGCGCATCTTCGGCATGTTCGTTGCTTGGCCGAGTCTCAGCCTTGGTTTCGTTTTCCTTCTTGACCCTGAAGATCACATCCTGCACATCGCGGGACTGATTCCCTTGGGCCTGGCGGGCTTGCTGCTCACGGTCTTGGCACCGCGATTGGCTGTCCGCTGGGTCGATGAATGACGCGCCTGGCAACGGCCTTTGAAGCGGGGGTCGCCCGCAGCGTTTCCTGGAGTGTCCGCCACCGCCGCAAGGTACTCGGGGCCACCTGGCTCGTCGCCTTGCTGTGCTTGCCCGGCGTCTTCCAGCTCCAAGTCCACAACCGGATGACGGAGTGGGTCGATCCCGGCGACGAGGACGTCGCTGCCTTTCTCGAGGGCGTCGAATCCCTGGATGGTTTGGTCAATTTCGAGCGGATTCTCTTGAACTATCAGGGCAGCGACCCGGAAGGTTTGCTGAGCCTCGACAGCCTGCGCGAACAGGAACAATTGGTGGATGTCGTCGACGCGGCAGTGCCAGAACTAACCGGCCATTTTGGCGCCCTCCGGATGGTCCAATTGGCCCAATACGAATTGGAGCGCGGGCGCGGCGAGCCGAATCCCCAAGATCGCTTGCCGGCCAGCGACGAGGAACTGCAACTCGCCATTGCCGCCGCGCGCCAAGCCCAACCGGGCATTCTGGATTACACCACGACGGCCGACGGACGCGCGGGCTACATCGGCTTCAACTTCGAGGCCACGCCATTCAGCTTGGAGAGCACCGACGTCGGCGGCCGCTTGGATGCCGCGGTGCGCCAGGCCTACGAACAAGGCTTCACCACTTTGGCCCGTGAGAACATCGTTCCCGTCGGCGTCGCCAGTGTCAGCGACCACGTCAACCAAATCATGTACCAGGACATGCTGGTGCTTGGGTTGCTCGGCGTCGGCCTCGTGTTCGTTCTGTTTCTCATTAGCGCCGGCAAGCCCGCCGCCGTGCTGGGCGGGTTCACCAGCCTCGGCTTGGGCCTCATCATCACAGTCGGCGTCCTCGGCTGGCTCGGCCTGCCCTTCAATGTCCTCAATTTCGCCATCTTGCCGTTGGTTATGGGCAACGGCATCGACTACAGCATCCATGTACTCAGCGAGGCGCGTGGGCAGAGCAAGCGAGGATTTGGCAACGGCCTGGGCCGCCACTTGGGCAAAGCCCTCGGCGCCCCGATTGTGCTGGTGACGTTGACCACGGCCATCGGCTTGGCCACCCTGGGCTTGAGCGCCAGTCCCTACCTTCGCCAAATGGGCTGGCTGGCGGCGGGCAGCATCCTCCTCATTGCCGTCCTGAGCCTCACCTACCTCCCGGCCTGGCTGGCCACGTTTGGCGGAACCACGCCCGCTGCGAAGCAGACCTCGCTGTTCGTGATCAGTGCACGATGGTTCCAGCGCAGTCCGGCGACGGTCATCGCAGTCGCTGTGATGCTCAGCGCTGGCGGCCTCGTCGCGTTCCTGACGACGGACTATGAAGTGGATTTGCTGCGAGGCAGTCTCCCGGCAGACGATCCCGTGCTGGCCGCTGAAGCCGCATTCGAGGAAGCCTTTGGCACGGAAGATGCCTGGTTCTTGTTGATGTCTGGTGATGTGGTGAGTCAGGCATGCTTCGATTTCCAACAACGATTCCAAGACGAGGTGCGCCAGCGGGGCCTGATTGAAGCGGACGATGCCACGTTCGACTTGCCATCATTGGCACAAGGCCATGCGCGGCAACGTGCTCCGGTGACTGGGCCTCTGCTGCCCCTGCTGCCCGATGCGCCGGCGCCGGACGGGGAAACCGATCCCGCCGCGCAAGTAGCCGCAATGGAAGCCGAAGCTCCCTATGAGGCGTTGCTGCGGCCTCTGTTGAGTCGCGATCAAACCGTAGGTGCGCTGTATCTGCTGCCGCTTCCGGAGGGGCTGGATGTGGAGGCCACGGACGCCGTGCGCGACGCCTACGAGGATGCCGTGCGCGCGGCTGGCGTTCCGTCCCGTCTTGAGGTCAATGTCTACTCGTTCAAACTCCTGGCGCGCGACTTCATGGGAGAATCCCAGGACAGCCTGCAGTTGCTCTATGTCGTCAGTTTGGCGAGCACGTTGGTCTTGTTCTACGGGGTCACGCGTAGCGTCCGAGCGACTGCCATCGTGGCGCTCCCAGTTGTCTTGAGCAGCCTTTGGTGGTTTGGGCTCCTGAAGTTGAGCATCGGCGCCGTCGGCGTGTACCAGCTCATCAGCCTCGTCTTCATCACCAGCATCGGCAGCGACTACGCCGCGTACTTGGTCTACAAGCACCGCGTCACGGGCGACGTGAACGGCACCTTGCGCACAACGGGCCGCGCGGTGCTGTTCTCGGCCATCACTGACGCGGGTGCATTCATCGTGTTCAGCACCACCCGTGTGCGCAGTGGCGGCGAAATGCTGCTTGGTGCGGCCTTGGCCATCATTGCCATTCTGGCGGCGACGTGGTTGGTGGTTCCTGGACTGTTGTCCAAGTCAAAGGATGGAAAAGGGGAGAAGGGGCCGATCGCCGCATCGTGAAGGCAGCGCCGTCACGGAGGGGATCCTGATGCGTTCAACTTTGCTTACGCAAAGTAGTCTGCATTGATCTGAATGTACTTCTCTTCGCCCTCGGGGACTTCATCGTCGGGGAAGATGGCCTCGACGGGGCAGGCGGATTCGCAGGCGCCGCAGTCGATGCATTCGTCCGGGTCGATGTAGAGCATCTCCGCGGCTTCGTGGCCGTCGTCGTCCTTGTGGGGGTGGATGCAGTCCACGGGGCAGACGTCGACGCAGCTGGTGTCCTTCGTGCCGATGCAAGCACTGGTGATGACGCGGGTCATACGAACTCTGGGGTCAGAATGGCGGGCCTCGGTATATGGACCTTGGCGATTTGGGGGCTCGAAAACTCGGGGCTTCTTCTGGACGCGATAGCGTCAAGTCCCGGTGCCGGCCTCGGCAGTTGGTGGTCTGGATGCCGACGGGATGGCAGTGGCTCCCAGTTGCGCTTGGCGCACTGCTGGTGTATGAGCTGCTGCGTTCGACCCTGGTGCGCTGGATCAAGGCCCGCTACGAGGCGCAGGTGGACAAATTCCTCCACCAGCACGACATTCCCGTTGATGGATTCCGGCACACGCACCGCGTCGTCGTCAAGGAGCGTGTCCTCGCCGATCCCGGCCTCGTGGCCGCCATTGACGCACGCGCCCGCGCCGATGGCCGCACCTTCCACGACGTACGCAAGGACGTCAAGGCATGGCTCGATGAAATCGTGCCCCAGTTCAACCTCTTGGCGTACTACAAGGTCGGCTATGCGCTGGGGCGGACGGCTGCTTATGCCACCTACAATGTCCGCCTCGACAAGGAGTCCCTGGCCCGAGCGCAGGCCAAGATTCCCGATGACGCCGCCGTCGTCTACGTGAGCAACCACCGCAGCAACGCCGACTTCGTCGTGACCGGTTTCATGCTCAGCAAGAGCGTCCAAGTCAGTTACGCCGTCGGTGAATGGGCGCGTGTCTGGCCCCTCGAATCTCTGTTCAAGGCGTTTGGCTCCTACTTCGTCCGGCGCGGCGAAAAGGATCCTCTCTACCACCGCACCCTCGAAGCATACCTGCAACTCGTCACCAAGCAGGGCGTGACGCAGGCGATGTTCCCGGAAGGCGGCCTGACGCGGGACGGTCGTCTCCGGGAACCCAAACTCGGCTTGCTGGACTACATGGCCCGGGCGAAACTCGACCCGGCATTCCGCCGGCCGCTCGTGTTCGTGCCCGTCGGCATCAACTTCGACCGCGTCCTCGAAGACGACAACATGGTCTACGAGGCCGAGCATGGTCGGCCAAAATACCGCAAACGCGGCGTCGGCCAGAAACTTGCACGACTCATCACACTCACGGGCAAACTCCTCTGGGGTTGGCCCCTCAATGCGGCTCGTTTCATGGCCAAGCGACTCAAGAAGCACGGCATCGCGGCCATCCACTTCGGCGAGCCGGTCGTCTTTGATGATTGGTACGCCCAGCAGGCGCCGTTTCTGGGGCACGCCGACCGTCATGTCCGCTACGAAGCCTTGCGTCCGTTTGCGGACCAACTCATGGGTGGCATCGCGCGCAACATTCCCGTCACGCCTGTGACCGCGCTTTGCCATGCGATGCAGCACATCGGGCGCGACCGCATCGAAGCCGGCGTCGATCGCGGGGCCATCCTGTTGGCGCTGCGGCGCACCTTGGATGCAGCGCGCGCCGCTGGCCGCCCCATGGCAGTCACGGATCCATACACGGCGCCAGCCATCGAGCATCACCGGCACGTGGCGCACATCACGGACGACGTAGAAGCCGCCGAAGCGACCGAAGCCGTCTTCGAACGGGCCTGGGACGTGGTGCAAGGGCGCGGGATCCTGCACGAAGCCAGCGGCGTCTGGTGGACGACGCGCTGGGATTTGGTCACGTACTACGCCCGGAGCATCGGCAAGCTGGAGCGACCGGATCAGCCGGCCGTGGAACTTCTCGTTTAGGAGAAGTAGCTGCTCAGGATCTTGCGCTCGGCCGACTTGAGCCGGTTGTGGGCGGCGGCCTTGCTGATGCCAAACACCTTGGCCAGCGTTTCCAAGTTGCAGCGGCGTGGATTGTCGTAGAAGCCCAGCGCGAGGCCCATTTTCACGATCTCACTCTGCTTGGGCGTGAGTTTCTCTTC
>JBMZJT010000030.1:0-22960 GCA_049617695.1 Thermoplasmatota archaeon
TCCGCTCGAGTTCGTCCTTCTTACCGACAGCGAAGCTGGTCGGGTCGTTCTTGGACGCCTTGAGGATCTCATCGGCCAGGCAGGCATGGGCCGGCTTGGTGCTCTTGTGGCTACCAGCCAGACCGCCCTTGGCGATGTTGCGCACGGCGATGTCGAGGCGGCGCATCGGGGAGACGTCAACGGCCTTGGGGACGTTGATGCCACCGTAGCGCAGGCGGGTGACTTCTTCGCGAGGCGCGGAGTTCTCGACGGCCTGAACCAGAATCTGGATCGGGTTGTCGCCGGTCTTGTCCGCGACGCGGTCGAAGGCATCCTTGACGACGGCGTAGGCCTTGCCCTTCTTGCCGTTGTAAACTTCGCCGCGCATGACGTTGTTGATCAAGCGCTCGACGATGTTCAGATTGGTCTTGGCAAAGCGCTTGTTGGCGTGGCGGGCACTGCTGTGGGGCAGGCCGACGATGCTGAGCTTGACGTACTTGCTCAGGCCAGGGTCGCGCACTTCGACGCCTTCGTGGGTGTACTTGCCAAAGAGGGGCGTGGCCGGGAGCTCGATTTCGGGCTCGGCGGGGGCAGTCTCTTCTTCGGCGATCTGGGCGAGTTCTTCTTCGCCGCTGATGATTTGTTCTTCCGTCATGTGATCACCGCATCGGCTTCTCGATCTTGCCCTTGACGAGCATGTCGAGACTCACGTTGTTCACCTTGATGACCTTGTAGCGGACACCGGGAATGTCACCGTACGAACGGCCCATGCGGCCGCCGATACCTTCGACCATCACTTCGTCGTGCTCGTCGATGTAGTTGATGGCGCCGTCGCCGACTGCGAAAGCGGTGATCTGCCGACCGTTGCGGATCAGCTGGACCTTCACACACTTGCGGATGGCCGAGTTGGGCTGCTTGGCTTCGATGCCGACCTTTTCGATGACGATGCCGCGGGCCTGGGGAATGCCACCCAGAGGGTCGGCCTTCTGCTTCAGGCGCAGTTCGCGCGTCTTGTAGTAACGGTCGCTCCAGCGGAACTTTTGGCGGTCCCCCTTGAGCTTCCGGGCTGCGTTGATTCCGGTTGCCATGGATTTGTCTCCTTGCGGATGTTTCGTTCCGCCGGGATTCCGGGCCAGCCGCCAAGCGTTCCGGACTCCGACGGCAGCGCGGTGGCCCTGAGGCCACGGCCTGCCTTCGGCGAGGACAAAAGCGGCCGACACGGGTTTGGTATATGACCGTTGCGCGCAGCCAACAGAAGGCGCGGGCGAATCAAAGGAGAGAGGAAGGTGGAGGGGAAGAGGAAAGTCAGCGAGGTTAGCTGACGGTGGCGACGGCGAGGTTGATGCTCGTGCCTGCGACGTGCAGGTGGATTTCATCGTACTCGCTGATGTTCTTCGGGGCTTCGAAGACCGTTTCGCCGTTGGCCACGCTGAAGGAGTCCTCGTGGACCTTCTCCTGCGTTTCGGGGTCGATGCTGACGGTCCAGCCTTCGACGGTGTAGTTGCCGATGCCGCTGGTGGTCAGGGTCAGTTCCTTGCCGCTGTAGCTGGCATCGAAGCTGACGCCCAGGATGGCGTCGGCGATGGCGAGGTCGCCGCTGCTGCTGATGGCGGCGCTGGCGATGGCGAGGTCTTGGCTGACCAGGCGGACTTCGATGTGGCTGTACATGCCTTCGAAGTTGCAGCCATCGTCGCTCTGTTGGCCGTCGCAGTCGTCACTGTTGTCGAAGCTCCAGTCCGCCATGGTGTTGGCGCTCAGGACATCCAGCTCGAAGGGCTGGTTGGTGAAGCTCTCGTCCACGAAGTAGACGGCGTAGCCCTGGCTGTCGGCGACGGGCAGTTCCATGACGTGACCCATGGCCTTCGTGAAGGGGAAGGTGCATTGGTCGACGTTGTCACCAACGGGCGACGGAATCTGGCTCTGCTGGCAGGCCAGCTGCGTGTCCGCAGTCTGGGCGTACGGGTTGTTGAAAGCTTGGAACTCGACGGTGTAGTTGCCATCCACGACAATGGCGTTGCCGGAACTGGCGAACGTGCCGGACGGGGGCTCATCGCTGCAACCCGCGAGAGCGACAACGGAAAGGGTCAGGGCAAGAAGCATGACGCGCATGGTTTCAAGCGGCCACGAAAGCCGGTTGATTTCAAGTTTCTGCCAACAGGGCCCGAACATATCGGGTTTCGACCCATGCCCATACGGTTTTCTGGCGAAGCGCTTGGCCGCGCACATGGCCATCGAAATGTACACGACATCCTGGTGCCCCTACTGCAACCGTGCCAAGGCGCTGCTCGCCAAGAAGGGACAATCCGTCGAGGAGATCAACATCGAAGAAGTGGACGGCGCGCGCGACATCATGGTCGAACGCAGCGGCGGCCGCATGACGGTGCCCCAGATTTTCATTGGCGGCAAGCACATCGGCGGTTGCGACGACTTGTACGCCTTGGAAGCACAGGGCGAACTGGACGCGCTACTTGGATAGCATCCAGTAGGTGCGCCGCGCATCCAGCCCGAACGCCAGAAACATCAGCGACAGCGCTGCGACGAACGCGAAATAGGCGCCGCTGGCTTCTGCGAAAATGGTCACGGCGTAGAGCGTCATGGCGACCAGCCAGAGTCCAATGAACATGCCAAAGGATCTGCGGGCATTGCGCGCGTACACCTCAGCAGGCTCCGTTGGCGGCGCCATCATTTTGTCGAACACAGCCCTGACCTTCCGGAGCGGGGCTTGACGCTTTCGTTACGAGGCGGGGAGAATGCCCATCTTCGTCTTGAAGCTGCGGACAGTGTTCTGCAGCAAGACCTGAATCGTCATTGGGCCGACCCCGCCAGGCACGGGCGTCACCCAAGAAGCCACATCCCAGACATCGTCGGTACAGTCCCCGACCAAGGTGCCGTCATCAAGGCGGTTCATGCTGACATCCACCACGACGGCGCCGGTTTTGACATGGTCTGCGGTGATCAAGCCGGGAATCCCGGTGCCTGTCACGAGGACATCGGCCCGCCGCGTGTGGCTCTTGAGATCCGCAGTGTGCTTGTGACACACGGCCACCGTCGCGTCGCGGTTGATGCACATGGCCGCCAGGGGCTTACCGACGATGTTGCTGTGGTTCACGATGACCACTTCGGCGCCTTGGAGCTGAACTTGGGCTTCATCCAACAGGAGGAGAATACCTTGGGGCGTACAGGGCGCCATGGATTCGTCGCCGATGAGCGCATGGCCGATGCTCTGGGCATGGAATGCATCCACATCCTTGTAGGGCACAATGCTCTGGAGGACGCGGCTCTTCGTGATGTGCGGGGGGAGCGGCAGTTGCACCAAGATGCCGTTGACGTCGGCATCGCGGTTCAGCTTCTCAATCAAACCGACGAGCTCGTCCTCCGTCACGGTCGCAGGCAACCGGATCGTGGTTGATTGAATCCCGACACGGGCGCAGGCCTTCTCCTTACGGCCGACGTAGACGTGACTGGCCGCATCATCGCCGACCAAGATCACCGTCAGGCCTGGTGCCTTGCCGTAGCGTTCGCTCAGGCTGGCAACTTCTGCTTGTAGGTCAGCTTCCAAGCGTTTGGCCAAGGCGCGACCATCAAGGCGCTGGGCGGGCACATGGCCGGCGACATGGGCATGCCTGATGAGGGTGCCGCCAGGGCTATGGGGCATGGGCCAGTCAACTCATTGTGGCGACCCTCCTGTACGACGGTGGATGCGGTTTCTGTCAGCGCTGGGCGACGTGGGCAGAGGCACGAGGTGCACCTATGGCGTTCCTCCCGTGTCAGGAGCTTGGTCCGGGCCTTGGCCTGAGCGAGCAAGATTGCCTCGATGCCGCGTGGTTCATCGGCGAAGACCGGCGCAAGGGAGCCCGGGCCGTTTGCGCCGTCTGGAAACAACTGCCAGGATGGCGCAATGGCGGTTGGCGACTTCTTGGCGCGGTTGCAGATGCTCCCATCCTCCGTCGCCTCAGCGCCGCTGGATACCAGTGGGTCGCCAACAACCGCCATCGCATGCGAGGCCCCCGATGAAGGCCGTGCTCTGGGACATGGACGGGACTCTGCTGGACCCCAATGGCAGCATCCGAGGCGCCCTCGATGCGGCGGTGGTTTTTGGCGGATTTGCACCGTTTTCCGAGGATGAAGTCCTGATTGGCATGCCCCTTCGCGACATTCTGCGCATGCGGACGGACGATGCAGCGGCCATCGAAGCCATGGTGGATGAATTTCGCCGCGTCAGCTACGAGGAAGCCTGGCGCATCGTCTCCTGGTACCCCGGCATTTTGGACATCCTGACATGGTGCCGCGACCAGGGTTTGCAGGTCGGCATCGTCACGACCAAGGGTGAATACGAAGCAGACCTGTTGCTGCGCAACCTGGACCAACGCGACCTCTTTGACACCGTTGTCGGCGATGACGACGTGCGCGCCCTCAAGCCGGATCCGGCGCCGGTTCGCGAGGCATTGCGCCGCTTGGACGTGGCGCCTGAGGACGCCGTCATGATTGGCGACACTTGCTACGACGTGGATGCCGGGCACGCCGCCGGTTGCACGACGATTGGCGTGTTGTGGGGCCATGGCGCAGGGGGGCATGGACCCGAAGGCGCCGACTACGTCGTCGGCGACCGCGATGCGCTGCTTCGTACACTTCAGGAGTTGGCCGGCCACAACCCTTGAATGGGCCACCCTGGCATGGCGGCGGTATGCGCGCGCTCATGCTGAGCCTCCTGTTCGTTCTGTCCGCCCTGGCGGCTCCGGCCCAAGCCCAGGATTTGGCCGAAGACGTCCCCTGTGCCACGAATGCCGTCGTCGGCGCCGTGGGCGAGGAGCGGTTCTTCTGTGAACCCCTCCAAAGCCTATTCTTCGTGCAATTCGAACAGTTCCTGGCAGGCCTCGACCACCTCGAAGCCACCTACCCTGACTACATCGAAGTCAAGAACATCGGCATGAGCGTCGAAGGCCGCCCGATCAAGTTCGTCGAGGTCACCAATGAGAACTCGGCCACGCCGCGCAGCGAGAAAATCGAGATCGGCTACAGTGCCAGCATCCACGCCAACGAGCCCGCCGGCCGCGAAGGCATGACGCGCGTCATCGAAGACCTGGCCGCCGGCAAGGGCCCCTACGGCGCCGAGCTGCAACCTTACCTCGACGACGTCATCCTCAACGTCTGGTTCCCCAACCCGGACTCCTGGTACGCAGGCGACTACTTCTCGGAAGAATCCGTCGCGCAAGTGCACCCGCCCGTCGGCTTTGCCCGCGCCAATGCCGCCGGCGTCGACTTGAACCGTGAATTCCCCAGCCCCGGCTGGATTCACCCGCCGCACACCCCGATGAGCGAGCCCGAAAGCCGCGCCGTCGTCGAAGAACTGCGCTTCAGTGGTAACCACAGCAACCTCGTCACGGGCACCGACCTCCACGGCATGCCCACGAGCCCCAACGCCATTCGCAGCATCATTCCCAACCAGGACTACGACTTCCGCCGCATGGTGCTCATCGTGGACCAACTGCGCACCACCCAGGAACGCGTGGAGGCCAATACGGCCTTCGCCGAATGGGAAGGCGCCGCCACGGCCACGGAAATGGCCGCTGAAGCCCTTGGCAGCGACGTGCTGCCCGTCGAGCCCTGCGTTCCCGCCGTCCTGCTGGAACCCTGCGCCACGGACCCCACGACCCTGCACGGCCGCGCCTACGAATGGGGCGCCCGCTGGGACATGATTGGCTACACGGACAGCGGCTTCACCAGCGACTACCTGATGCTCAGCCCGCGCAGCCCCACCGGCGGCATGGGCGCCGTTGGCACCATCGTCGAGTTCAGTTACAGCCACATCGTGCCGGACAATCGCTACGTCGCCAAATTCATCGACATGCATGTCCAAGGTGTCCGCGAAATCGTGCGCACCCAACTCGAAACCGCCGGCCGCCTGGAAACCCCCGTGCTCGCTGGCACCGGCCCCGTCCTGTACCTCGACGATGGCCAGCGCGTCAGTAGCGACGTGGACCCCAATGCCTACGTCGCATCCCACGGCAAGGACTTCAACGCGGCCGACCCCGAGGCGCGCTTCGAATTCAACCAAGTCCCCTACGAAGTGGCCAACGTCAACTTCTGGCGCGACCTGGGCCGCTTCAGCAAGGACCCCATCGATGGCATCCAAGTCGCCGACTTCACGGCCGCCAGCCTCGAAGGCTACGACCACCTGGCCATCACGGACCAAGTCGTGGACAGCCTCTTCCCCGACCAGATTCAAGCGATCAAGACCTGGGTCGAAAGTGGCGGCCACCTGTTCTTGACGGACCGCGCCATCCAGTTCTTTGACCACGCAGGCCTGACCGACGGAGCCGCGACCCAGCAATGCGCCTACCTGGGCCACAGCGACTTCGTGGACGAGCACCCGCTCTTGGCCGGTGTCGACTGGACGATCCGCGTGACGGGTGAGGCAACCGCCACGGGCTACAAGGCCCTGGGCAGCGACACCAACTACCCGGTCTGGGGCCTCAACCCGACGCGCTTTGCCAGCCTCGGCGGCAGTGTCGTCGGCACCACGAGCGCGGGGGGCGGCAGCAGCGACTTCCATGAAGCGGTCGGCCCGACCTGCACGACGAGCCAAGGTGGCACCATGGTCAGCGTCGGCAGCGTCCCGGTCGGCAGCGGTTCCATCGACTTCATCGGCGGCGCCTTGCCTCAACCGACGCAGGCCTACGACCACCGCTATGGCTTGGCCGACTACTCCGTCAGCGCCGTGACGTACTGGATCATCATGAACAGCCTCGGCGGCAGCGTCGAATGGGAAGCCCTCGACCGGCCGTTCGTGCCGGAATACGACTACGATCCGCTCTACGGCAGTCAAGGGGCATTCAACCCGAACCGGGCAGATGCCACGCCCAGCGACGCGCCGGCTAGCGGCGAGGACGCCCCCGGCCTGCCGGCGGCCCTCATCCTCCTGGCCTTGGTCGTGCTGGCACGGCGGCGCCGCTAGTCTTCGATGGTGAAGCCCTCGCGGGGCTTGCGCAGCATCAACGCCAAAAATACGGCGACGACAGCGGCGGTGCCGAGGCTCAGGAGCCAATCCATGGGGAGCCCAAGCTGGAGGGCAATCAAATTCGCAACGGTCACGAGCAGGAGGGCTGCGACCACCGCGATGAGCGGCGTCCAGGGGCCGAAGCCCCGGCGCATGCTCAGAACTTCCAGAAGACGGACATCAGGATGACCCCGATGCCCACGGCCGCGGCGAAGAACAGGACGAACGCCGGGGGAATCTTGACCGAGCTGGTCTCTTCTGCATCGAAGTACCGAATCAGGCCAGCAGCGGACTGGATGCCGGGGCCTTGGGTCTTCTTCGCCATGCGGCTGCCCACAAGGGGCCCGTAGATAAGGATTACAGGAGCCAGCCGTCCCTGTCAGGGTCGCGCCGGAGTCGATGGCATGCGAAAGGTGCCCCCTGACGCGGCTTGAGAAGGACGAGAGGAATCGGAGCTCGATCGAAACATGAAACCAAAAGATCACAGCGTCCAGGGGCGATGCACGCGGTTCAGGTGGTTTTCGAGGTGGCTCCGAGCACCCCGTCAACGACCATGTGCGAATCCGCGCACAAGGTAATGTAGATTCACACCTGAGAAGACGATTGTGGTGATGGCCGGCTAAATAGTCATGGCCAGGGTCCCCCAGGTTGTCATGTCTGCGGGTGGTCACAAGGGGGACGATCCCCAACTCAAGAACGTCGGCATCAGCGCCGCGTTGGCCGATGAAGTGGATCGCTTCATTTCTCAGCATCCCGGAATGGGGATCAAATTCCGCAACGAGTTTGCCAATCGCGCTTGCGCTCACTACTTGGACCACATGCGCCAACAGCTCCTGCGATCCATGATGCTGGATGAATGGAAAGAAGGCAAGAGCAGCGTCGTGGACGCGTTGCGCCAACTGGGATTGCGCCCGGAACGCGACTAGCCAAAGGCCGGGTCAACAGGCAATTTGTAGCTCGTCAACGTCGTCGAGACTTGATCTTGGAACCACGCGTCATCCCGCAGCGGAATGAGTGACGCACTGGTGCCTGCGTCGAGTCGGAAGGTGCTTGCATCGTGGCCGTGGGCCAATTTGAGCCACCGAAGCGCGGCGGCGCGGTCGCCCAAGCGAGCGTAGGCTTTGGCCACCAGAACGGCCATGCTGGCCTTGTCTTTTCCTGCCTCGACGACGTCGTAGGCATCTTGGGCGGCGCCGACGCAGGTTTCGTACCGGCGCAGGTTGTACAAGGCGATGGGGCGCATGACCTGCACGTCGAGGCTGTGGCCAAACAGTCGGCGCGCCATGGTCAGGTACATCATGGCACGGTAATTGCGACGCCGTTGCATGGCGCGCGCCGCCAAGGACCAGTAGCCAGCGCCGCGATGTTCTCGACGGGTGCTGGGCTCACTGATGCCGGCGACGCCACCTACAGCAAGGACCGTGTCGTAGTAGCGCGTGGGGCGACCATGGACATAGATGCCCAACGCAATCAATCCGGTTGCCAAGGCGACCCAGGGCACCCAGGGGAACCCGGCGCCGTTGTCCGGGGCCGTGGAGACGGCCATGACGGCCCCATCCACGTTGATGCCGGTGGCTTCCGAGGTGAGGCGGGCGGCCAGGGGCTGGTCGACGCCTTGGCCGGCGAGGATGACGTGGCTTTGCCCGTGGACCTTGACCGCGCTTTGATCGAGTTCTTGGGGCGCACCATCGACCCGCAATTCGCCCGTGGCGCCTTGGATTTCGAGGCCGGCTGCGGTGAGGGTTGAATTGGGCCCCGTGTAGAGTTGGTAGGGGCCATTGAGACCTGGAAGGGTGAGCGTGCCGTTGGTGACGAAGAGGAAGGCTTCGACCTCTTGACCAACGATGGCTTCCGTTTGGTCCGGCTGGGCAGGGAGTTCCGAGTGCGGCTGCCATCCGGTTCTCACTGCATGGGTCTGCTGGCCATCCTGGAGGCGCGCATCCCACTCCCACAGGGAGAGCACAAAATCACCTTGGATGGTGATGGAGGCGCGCTCGCCGCAGCCATCCCAGAGAATGCTGTCGGAGCTCGGTCGCACCGTCGCGGGGCGATCCACCACGTTGGCTTTGGGCGCGCGCGTCACGGCATCCGACGATGAGGCTTGCGCCTGGCCACAAGTGGCGCGACCCACGAGGCGTGCGGGATTTTCTGGGTTGGACGAGAAGATGTTCATCCGGTAGTCATCGCGCACGGCGGTGCCCACAGCCTGCGCATCTGAGACGAATGTGATGGAGGTACTAGGCTCGAGTTGCGGCGCAGCGGGCGGACCCTGCAACGAAAGACTGGTTTCATCAATCTCCGCGCGCACCATGTCGGCTTCCAGTTCAAAGCCAAAGTGTGGCATGGCTTCGGAAAGAGCATCGGCCTCTTGCAGGAGCGCAACCAAGGGGCCGTGGACTTCGAGGGATTCGTCGGCAAGCAAGGACACGGCATACAGGTCACCCTCCACGTTTGGCGAATCGGCAAATGCGACTGGCGCCATCGCCAATATGGCAAGGATCGCGAATGCTGAGCGCCCCTCCCTCGACATCGAAGCAAGCCTAGAGGGGTCCGACCCCAACGGGAATTGGCAAGCATTCAGGATAGAGCGCGTATCCATAGTAGGGCGGGGACGTCTTCACCCCAACGTTGGCAATTTTGCAGGTTCGAACGTAGTCCCACTGACCGGCCCGCACCGTTTCAAAAGCATGTTCCGCCAGGGTCGATTCGTAGTGCGTGATGTCTTGTTGCATCACCAAGAAGAGGGATTCCAGCTCCGACAGGCCGGTCGCGTTGGCGACGAGCGCCACGGCAGGGTAGATTTCTGCCATCGCGGCCAGGAAGGTCTCGTTCCATGTGTCTTGGGCCGTCTCCACAGATTCGCGGTGCGTCTCTTCGGCATCGGGAACGTTGACGCGCACCGGCGTCGCCGTTGCCGACGTGGCACCCATCACAAGCATGCCCAGGAGGGCGACAACCAACCATTTGCGCATCATGAGATCACTCAGTTGGCCATCTCCGGGTGCGCCATGTAAGGTTTCCCAGCAAATGTGTCCAATTGTTTCATTGGCCACCACAAAGCAGGGCGTGCCATTTCGCGGAGGTTCGGCGGCGCCTCGCGCGAGGCCTGCCCAAACGCGATTCAGAATCGCACGTGCGGAGCCAAGGCCGCAGCCACGCGGGGGTCGTCCACGACGGCTGCGAAGGCATCGAAATCGCGCGGATCGGCGGCCTTGATGTGACCGGCGCGTTTCTTGCCGATGCCTGGCAGCGCTTGCAGCTGCTTGAGCGACGCGCCGGGAATCGTGAAGGGCACCGGGACACCCGTGATCGAACGGTAGCCATGATCCGTGACCAGGACGTCCGTGAAGCAATCCACATCGGTCTCGAATGGAATCCCGACAAGGAGCGCATAACTGGCGATTTGGCGACCCAAGGTCAACCCAGGCTCGATCTTTTCGAGCCACACATCCTTCAAGATCGTCCCCGCCGGCGCTACTTCTTGCAGGACCGGGCGGTCGATGTCCTCTCGAATTGCCGTCTTTTGCTTGCGGAACAATCCCATGTGCTTGGGATCGATCGTGCGAGTTTGGCCGCGAATCGGCAAGAGTTGGCGAATCTGAATGCGGCGCACGGTGAGGCCACTGTTGCGCAGATCTTCGACGAACTTCCAGTTCAGTTCGTACGTCCGCTTGGTCTCCCCGGGCAATCCGTAGATCAAATTGATGCCAGGCAACAGGTACGGTAGGCCATTGGGGCCGCGGTGGCCGCTGACCTCGTTGAGCATCTTGGTGGCGGCCATGACCTGCTCCGGCGTGCAGTTCAGGTTGTTGGCCTCCTTGACGGCAGGGTCCGCAGATTCGAGGCCAAACGCCGCAATGTTGCCATCCGTGCCGTGTTCAACAAGCAATTCGGCAATGGCCGCCGATTCGTCAAGCCAAGTCGCCAACACGGCTGGATTGGCGTTGTCGATGTGCAGGACCTTGCGCTCGGGCGCGACCTCGGACATGCCAGCCAGTAGACGCTCCGTGGCCGGCACATTGGGCTGCGGCTCGTCCGTCTGGCCGACGCCGATGGCCTTGTAGGTCCAGAAGCAAGTCTGGCCACCAATGCGGAAGTGCCGCACACCGGCATCGTAGAGCGCCTCGGCCTCCCGGATGATCGGTTCTTCGTCCCGGTACCAGGGCTTGGTCTTGGCGTCGGAGCAGAAGTGGCAGCCGCCGCTGACGTAATGGACGCAGCCGTAGTAGGTGTCCAGTTCCGCCATGAGGATGCCATGCTTCATGTCGGGGTGTTGGGCCACGACCTCGGCGCCCAGCAGCGCATGCTCATTCCACTCCTCCATGGTGCGGTAGCGGTTCGTCGCCGTGCGGCCTTCGAGGACGTCGCGAATGACGGCGTCGCCGTGGCGCGTGGCGAGGTGCTCCAAGTGATCGCCCTTGACGTACCGGTTGGTGGCGTGGCCGCCGCCTTCATCGGCAAAACCAAAGGCCGCATTGTCGCCAAAGAGAATTCGTTCGCCGGAGAAATGGCGAAACAGGTTCTGTGCTTCGGCGTGCGTGATGGGTGTCCCGCGCAGGTACTTGCCCGGCACGGAGCACGATGCGAGGACGGCGAGTGCGTCTCCCGTCAATTCCTGGGGCCGTGCGCGCAGGCTGTCAATGGTATGGTATTCGACTTCGGCGCCCGCCGCAATCGCAGCGCCGGCAGCGTAGCGAGCGTGGGGCGAAATGTATGGGGGGACGCCGAAGGCGGAGGGTTCGTCGACGTAGCCATCCACGAGCACGAGCTTCGTCATGCTTGCACCTCCAACGCGTCCAGTGCGAGCAGGGCTTCCTGTTGGACCTGACCTACCGGTACTGGCGGCGTGCGAACGAGCGGCGTTTCGGGCAAGTCCGTGCGCCGCCACGTCGTGAAGGCACTGGGACCTGGCGTGTCCAATTGCTCGAAGAGACTGATGGCGAAGCCGTGCGGCGTGGTGACGCCATGGGGCTGCTGGGCGGGTAGGATGTGCGTCGTGCCAGCCCGCGTCGGGGCATGGAGGTGTCCCTTGAGGGTGCTACGCCAGTCGGGCCCATCGACCACGGCAGTCTGCCAGATCCCGGTTTCATCCCGGTCGAAGTCGTAGAGATGGTGCTCGAGGACGCCGACGAGGACATGGCTGTGGGCTTCGCCACTGTGGGTGTGCACCCCATAGGCACTGGTTTCGCCGACGGGCTCGGCGGCTGGATGCCACACATGCAAGCGGCGACTCCAGGGGCGACCCACGTCATCGGTGCGCTTACTCAAGGGCAAGGTGTAAACGCCAAAGGGATGCCAACGCATGCCGCTGACATCCACGGGAAGTTCCAGCACGCGGCGCGCCTGGGCCACGTGGTCGTGGTAGGCGGAGTTGTGGACGTGCTGGATGGCCACGGGCGTTTCGACCCGGCGGCCTTCTTGAGGCTTACTGGACCAGGGCGTCGTTCTCACGACCCGGCATGCGGCCCATGTGCTTGCCATTCTCGACGTGCGAGATGACTTCAGCCGCGGTGGCGGCGGGCTCGCGGGCGTGGACGACGATGGCGTCGACGCGGCGGGTGGCCTGCACGGTCTGGATGGCGCCCTCTTGGATGGCCTGGTAGACGCCCTTGGCGCCGGCGGCGGGCGCGATGTGGATGAATTGGTCCAGGAGTTCGCGTTCAGCGCCGTAGCGAGCACCGAGGGTGCTCCGTTCAATGTGGAAGGCGTGCGCTTGCTTGTCCTTGCCCGGTTCATCGAGGCCGGCGGCGTGCACGAGCACTTCGCGTTCGGCGAGCACCGGTTCGATGCTGCCGACGGTTGCCACGTGACCGGGGAACCATTGGACCTTGTCGCCCCACCGCGCAGCGACGTCGGCTTCGACGCCGAAGATCCGCACGGAGTAGCCCTTCTCGACCATGGCGTCGACGATGGCCGCGCCTTGGGGGTTGCCTGCACCGG
The DNA here is from genome assembly GCA_049617695.1 of Thermoplasmatota archaeon. GTDB lineage: Archaea > Thermoplasmatota > E2 > JACPAO01 > JAHFTW01 > JBFKXH01. The sequence continues at coordinate 12,917 of JBMZJT010000030.1, forward strand.
TCACAACGACCCGCATAGGTGGCGCGATGGCGCCCCGGGAAAAGGGCTTTGGGCCCGAGGCGGGGCAAGATCCGGGGTGTCGCTTCAAGGCCGGTCGCCGGACACCTTGTATAGGAAATGGAGCGCCTTTCCTGGTATGCGCCCGATTCTCGTGCTGAGCATCCTCCTTCTGCTCTCCGGTGCGGCGGCGGCCCAACCTGGCCCTGCCCCCGGTTATGCATCTGCCATCGACTACGCCGCTGACTATGGCCAACAGCAAGCCTCGGCGGCCACGACGGACCCCGAAAGCTACGCGGCCAACAAGACGGCCCCCGGCGCCGCCGACGAGGAAGTGCGCCACACGGCGTACGTGGCATGCTGGGCAGCCGATGACGTCGGAATCCAATCCGAGGTCTGTGATGATTACTACACACCTCGGGGCCAAGAAAACGCCCAACAGGAGTGCGACTGCAACGCGACCCCGACGGCCCAAGCCTTCGTCAACGAGACGGCGCACAACGCGACGGCCTTGGCCGGCAACGCGACGCAATTCGTCAACGAGACGGTCGAGGATCCCAAAAACGTCACCAGCCACGCACAATCCTTCGTGGCCGCAGTGAGCGCATTTGCGACCGCAACCGTCGCGAGCGCCCAACAATTCGTCGACGACATCATCCAGAGTGCCTTGGCCTGCGCCGGCCTCGCCAGCTTCCAAGTCGGCGCCGCAACAGAAGGCACCCAGACGCTGGGCCAACTCATCGGCGACGTGGCGACCCTAGCAGCCGCGACCCTTGACGACGCAGCCACGCAATCCGGCGACTTCGTGACGCAAGGCCTGAAAGCGATCGGCACCGGCCTTGCGACAGCGGCCGAAGCGACCGGCGACGCGCTCGCCACCGCAGGCCACGCCATTGCCGATGCGGCCACCGCCGTCAAGGACGCCGTTTTGGGCATCTTCGATGACAATCCTCAATCGGAGGCGACGAAGCCCGTCGATGACATCGTAAAGGACGTGGACACGGATGGTTTGTTGGACCCCGTTTCGGAGCTGCTCTCCTAATGGACGCCCCTGAAATTCGTCAACGTGACCATACCAGCTATAAGCAGAAAGGATGCTGAACCGCTGTGTTGTCGAACCGGCTTCACCTGACATGCGCCTTCCTGGCCCTTCTTCTCGCCCCCATCGGCCTGGCTTCCGAGCCCGATGCCGAAGAGATGCGCGACGAAGCGGAAGCAACCGCAGGCGCCGCCTCCGAGCACGTCATCGAGTTCGCCTACGAACACGCCGATGATGCCCGCGACCGCAGCCGCCACGAAATCGCCGAGCTTCGCGAAGATGCTGGCGAGGCCGCCGCCGAAGCAGAACGCCACCACCAATTCGCCGTGGACTTCCTCAACGGCCACATGGGCCGCGTGACGTACCTTCTCGACGGCACCGTGGAAGCCGTCATGGAGGAACTTGGCACCGTTGAAGGCGAAGCCAAGCGCCGCATTCCGGCGCTCTACCAACACGAAGGCAACGAAGAAGCGCCCAGTGCGGACGCGTCCATCGCCCCGAGTGCCCAGAATGCTGCACCCCTGGACATCAAGGAGCCCCTGCTTCTGGTCAGTGCCACCGCAGCCGCCGCAGGCATCCTCTTCTGGCTCGCCGGCAGCACCGGCGCCGCCAAGGCGGGCACAGCAGCCACCAGCACCATGGCCGGCAAGGACCTGCGCAAGTTGCTGCCCTACGCCAGCCCGCTCTTCACGCGCTTCGAGCGCGACACGGTGCTGGGACACCCCAAGCGTGAATCCCTGTACGCGGAAATCATGAGCAACCCCGGCGTCACGCTGCAAGACCTGTGCGAAGAAACGGGCCTGAGCCGCACGGCGGTCAGCCACCACCTGCGCCTCTTGGAGCAGCAACACCTGATCGTCAGCAAGCGCGTCGGTCGCAGCCGCCACTTCTTCGAGAACGGTGGCCGCTACGGCCGCGACCAGAAAGACGCCTACGCCGTCTTGCACAACGACCGCTCCAAGGACGTGCACGCCTTCATCAGCGAGCACCCTGGCGCCATCCAGAAGGACCTCTGTGAGGCCCTCGGCATCCAGGCAAGCGTCGCCCACTGGCATGTCAAGCGCCTCCAGGAGGCCAACCTGCTGGAGTCGGTGCGCCAAGGCCGTACGGTGAGCTACTTCGCAACCCAGGCGGCCTACGCGTAGACGGCCGCAACCTGCCTTTTCCCTTCCTCTTAAACAGCTATTCTTCGCTGTCGGCTTCGATGCGAACCACGCCTTCCGCATCCACGCCCCAACTTGGCGCCGTGGTCTGGCGGCGTGGTAACAAGCGATCCATCCCCGTGTAGACGCGCGCCGCCGCACCTTCGAGCCGCTTCTCCGTGGTCAAAACCCCTTCGAACAGACGCGCCAGCGAGCCCGCGAGGATGCGGCTGCGCGCCCCGAGGTCGTGGTTGTCGCGCAGGTCGCGAAGGACCCTCCAACCGGATTGCAGCACATAGAATGCAATGCCCACCCAGATGCCGAAGACGAGGTACGCAATGCGTTGCTCCAGGAGGATTTGCACGCCGCGCAGGCCCTCCACGGAGTAGTGGAAGTGAGCGTGCTGCAAGAGTGCAAACGATGCCGACAGCAGAAGGCACATCCATGGAACGGCGTTGCGTGCCCGGAGCAGAAAGTGGGCGCGCTGGAGGCTCGTGTAGGAGACGTAGATCCACGTCAAGACCATGACGCCGTACATCAGGAAGCTCGGCAGGAAGCCGACTTCATCCCGCAACAAACGGGCCAAATCCACGACAGCGGCCGCGGCCAAAGTGCCAATGGTCAACAAATGCAATTCACGCAGGACCGGACCCGATCGCACAGGCACGAAGGCCCGGAACGTCCACCAGCCGACGTACACGAACATCCACAGCACGGCGCCAAGCCAAACCGTGGGCGCATGCAGCAGGCCCTGCTGGCGGGCAATGGGCAAACCGACGACGAGCAGGACGATGAGGGCCTCGGGCACGAACGTGAAGAGCCGATGCCGGACCGGCAAGAGCCGATGGGCGTCGAAGACGATTTCCTCGAGGACGAACACCAGGTTGAACCCGGCGAGGGCAAAGATGGCGAAACTGCTCAACAGCGCCAGAACGGTGAAGTCATGCACGTCCACGAACGCGATGGGCGCCCAGGCTGTCGCCGCGTACAGGAGCAGCACGAAGGCGCCAGACACCGTGAAGGAACGACCCTTCATGCCAAACCACCAGCCGACGGCGGAAAGGAAGAAGAAGAGGCTGAGCGCGGGCGTGGTGCGGGCCAACCACGTGGAGGCACCCGGCCAAACGAATGGCAGGCCGGCCGTCAAGCCCAGGGCGAGGAAGGCCGGCAACAGCCAGCCGCGCAGGCCGCGAAACGGCTTGTGGTCCTCGCCGCGCTGCCGCAGGTGACGGAGGCGGGCGTCATGGTCGCCCCGCCTTGCCATGCTAGTAGGTGTAGAAGCCCTTGCCCGTCTTGCGGCCGAGATGGCCGGCTTGGACGAGCTTGACCAAGAGCGGAGCAGGGCGGTACTTCGGGTCGCCGAAGCTGTCGTGCATGACCTTCAGCAGCGCCAGCAAGGTGTCCAGGCCGACGAAGTCCGCCAGGGTCAAGGGACCCATGGGGTGGTTCATGCCGAGCTTCATGATGGCGTCGATGTCTTCCTTGGTGCCGACGCCTTCGCCCAAGGCAAAGATGGCCTCGTTGATCATCGGAGCCAGGATGCGGTTGGCGACGAAGCCGGGGAAGTCCTGCGCGGTGTGGCACTGCTTGCCCATCTTCGCGCCGACATCAAGGATGGTCTGGTGGACTTCATCACTGGTCTCGTGACCACGGATGACTTCGATGAGCTTCATGATTGGCACGGGATTCATGAAGTGCATGCCGATGAACTGTTCCGGGCGGCTGGTGGCGGCCGCCATCTTGGTGATTGGGATGCTGCTGGTGTTGCTGGCGAAGATGGTTTCCGGCTTGCAGATGCCATCCATTTCCTTCCAGAAGGCGAGCTTGATGTCCTCGTTTTCAATGATGGCCTCAATGACGAGGTCGCAGTCGGCAAGATCTTGATTTGCGATGGAGCCCAGGACACGAGCGCGAGCAGCATCAGCGTCCGCCTGGCTCAAGGTCTCCTTGGCGACCATGCGGCCCAGATTCTTGTCGATGTTTGCAAGGCCGGCGTCAACGAAATCCTGCTTGATGTCAACGAGCGTGACGTCGTATCCGGCGGTGGCTGCAACCTGCGCGATGCCGTTGCCCATTTGGCCAGCACCGACGACCCCAATCTTCTGGACCATGGCCGCCGCTACTTGGAGGTCCTTGATAAACGGCGTCCGCTAGTCTTCGCGCGCGTGGAGGGTGGATTGCGGCAAACTGCTGGCGACCGTCAGGACGAAACCCAACACGGCCACGATGATCACCAGGAGGCCGAGCAGCGTCGTCCGCACGAGCCAGGCGCCGGCAATCAGGAGCAGAATCCATAAGGCGACCAGTGCGGCGCCGACGATGGCGCGGTTCACGCCTTCACGGTCATGGAGACGGCGTTGCCGCCGCCCAGGCAGAGCGTCGCAAGGCCCCGGCCGCCGCCGCGTTGTTGCAGGGCATGAATCAAGGTGACCAGGACACGGCAGCCGCTGGCGCCGATGGGGTGACCGAGCGCGACAGCACCGCCATGGACGTTGAACTTGTCATCGGGCACGGCAATCTGCGTCTTGACCGCGCAACTGGCGCTTGCGAAGGCCTCGTTGTGCTCGAACAGATCGATGTCGTCGATGGTCAAGCCCGTGGCCGCGAACAGGTTGCGCACGCTGTCAATCGGGGCTTCCATGACCCATTCGGGCTTGGTCCCGGTGGCATCGTAGGCTTCGATTTCAGCCAAAATCTTGAGGCCGTGCTTCTCGGCGTACGCCTTGCTGGTGACAAGGACCGCGCTGGCCCCGTCGCTGAGCTGGCTGGCGTTGGCTGCCGTGACTTGGCCGTCCTTGCGGAAGGCGGGACGCATGCCGCTGATGCCCTCCGCCGTCGTACCTTCCCGGATGCCCTCGTCGCGGCTGACGACAATCGGGTCACCCTTGCGCTGGGGGACGCTGACGGGGACCACTTCGGCATCGAAGGCACCGTCGGCCCAGGCTTTGCTTGCCTTGGCGTGGCTGGCTGCGGCGAGTGCGTCACTTTGTTCGCGCGTCACGTCGAAGCGCTCGGCGACGATTTCGCCGGTCTCGCCCATGTGGTAGCCGTTGTAGTGGTCCCACAGGCCGTCGTGGATCATGTGATCGGTGAGCTTGCCATCACCGAGGCGGATGCCGGTGCGGCTGCCAAGCAGCAAGTGCGGCGCGTTGCTCATGGATTCCATGCCACCCGCCAGGACGACTTCCTTGTCACCGGCCTTGATCGCCTGGGCGGCGAGCATGACGGACTTCAGGGCGCTGCCGCAGACCTTGTTGACCGTAAATGCAGGAACCGTGTCCGGGACACCGCCACCGAGGGCCGCGGCGCGGGCGGGGTTCTGGCCCAGGCCAGCCTGCAACACGTTACCCATGATGACTTCCTGCACCTCGCCAGCATCGATGCCCGCGCGTTGGATCACTTCACGCACGACGATGGCGCCGAGCTCCGTGGCCTTGAGGCTGCTCAAGCCGCCCTGGTACTTGCCGATGGGCGTGCGGCATCCGGCGACGATGACAGGCTGGTTCATTGAGCGCCCAAAAGGGGGACGCACTTGAGCGTTCGTGCCAGGGCTAGCGCGGGCAGCCAATGGCCCTGCTGATGACCATGCGCTGCACTTCGCTGCTGCCTTCGCCGATTTCGCACAGCTTGACGTCGCGGAACATCCGCTCCACGGGGTAATCCTTGGTGTAGCCGTTGCCGCCGTGAATCTGGATGGCTTGGGTCGTGGCGCGCATGCCGACTTCGCTGGCGTAGAGCTTGCCCATGGCCGCTTCGCGGGTGAACGGCTTGCCTTGGTCCTTCAGGACGGCGGCGCGTTGCAGGAGCAGGCGGGCGGCGTCGATTTCCGTCGCCATGTCCGCCAATTTCCATTGAATGGCTTGGTTGCTGCCGATGGGCTTGCCAAATTGCTTGCGTTCGTTGGCGTAGGCGAGGCTTGCATCGTAGGCGCCTTGGGCAAGACCGAGGGCGAGGCTGCCGATGGCGATGCGGCCGGCATCCAGGGTCTGCATGGTGCCGATGAAGCCCATGCCGAGGCCCGCTTCGCCGCCGATGACGTTCTCGTCGGGAATGTAGAGATCCTCGAAGTAGATTTGGCTGGTGATGCTGCCGCGCATGCCCAGCTTGTCTTCCTTGTTGCCCAGGTTCAGACCCTTCATGCCCTTCTCGCCGATGAACGCCGTGATGCCCTTGGCGCCGGCGGCGGGGTCGGTCTTGGCCATGATGGTGAAGACGTCGGCGATGTGGCCGTTCGTGATGAATTGCTTCTGGCCGTTGATGACCCAGCCGTCACCTTCGCGCACGGCCGTCGTTTGGAGGCCAGCCGCGTCGCTGCCGGCGCCGGGCTCCGTCAGGCACCATGCGCCGATGTGTTCCCCGCTGGCAAGCTTCGGGATGTACTTCTGGACCTGTTCGGGTGTGCCTTGACCTAGGATGTGGCCGTAGCCGAGGCCGTTTTGGGCTGCGAGGCTCAACGAAAGGCTGCCGGAGACGGCCGCGATTTCCTCGATGGCGATGTTGTAGCTGACCGTGTCCAGGCCGGCGCCCCCGAGTTCTTGCGGGACAACCATGCCCAGCAGGCCCATGCTGGCCATTTCCGGGACCAGCTCTTCCGGCCACCGGTCTTCTTCGTCCATCTTGGCCGCAATGGGGGCGACCTTTTGCTGGGCGAACTCGCGCATGGTCTGTCGAATCAGCTCATGCTCGGCGGTCGGCGTGAAGTCCATGAGCCGACCACGGCGGGGTCGGTTCTTAGAAGGTGCGGAGCACGGTGCTCAGGGCTTCCTTGCGTTGACTGCGGAATGCAATCCACAGGGCCAGGGCGACACTGCCGAGGGTCACGAGCAGGGCGAGGCCCACGGCGAGGCCCGTCGCCTGGAAATCCATCGGCAGGGGCAAGTCGCGACTCTTGGGCAAATTGGCATGGAGAATCGAGCCGATGATGGCAGTCACGATGCCCGCCGCCAGCAGCGCCGTGGCGACCACTTGCATGACGACCGTGCTCAGGGCAAGCCGAATGGTGCGATTGCGAATCCCGATGGCCTTGCAGACGGCGATTTCTCGGTTGTGCGTCTCCAGTTGCCGCGTGACACCGTGGGTCACCAAGAAGGCGGGCAACAGGAACAGGAAGCCCGTCATCAGCAGGCTCATGGATTCGAGCACGCGAATCAATTGGCCAAGGTAGCGATCCGTGAAGTGGGCGGCACTTTGGTGGCTCCAGTCATGGCGGGCGGCTTCGGCGTGGACGGCATCCGGGTCGTCCGTGGCGACCAAGATGGCATTGACCACATCGGCCGTGGGTTCATGGCCTAGCAGGACACGCACGTCTTCAATGGCTGAAACCAAGGTGAACGCATCCAGGACATCGACGCCAGAATCATAGAGGCCCACGACGAAGGCGGGCCGGCGGATGACGTCCTGCCCCGACTCCTTCACGACGGCGCTTGTGATCTCGAACGTCAAGGATTCCATTTCCTGAACCGTCGGCGGCCAGTTCATCTCGTCCTTTTCGGCGCGGTTGAGAAACTGCTCAAACCGGTCGAGGCTCATGACCAATTGAATGGCGCCTTGACCGTCACTTGGCGGCGGCAAACTACCGACGACCATGTGTTGTTCAATCGGCGCTCGGGCACGGTCATGGCGCATGTCGACGCCGATGATGGCGCCCAACGCGATCAATTCGTCACCGCTGGCCTCGCCGCCAGGTGCATCAATTTCGAAGCGATCTTCCTCCGTCGTGGCGGCCTCGACGAAACCGCGTCGACTCAAGATGCTCTGGGCTTCGAGATGGAGAATCGCTTCGCCACCTGCAACAGTCAAGTCGCGCACGGCGCCGTCCACGTCTTCGAAGTCCACAGGGGGAATGGCGCCGCCGCCTGCGACCGTGATGCGGACATCCTCTGTGTAGAAGTCGGCGACGCGGCCACGCGTTTCGGATTGCATGCCAGCAAACAGGCCCGCAACGAGCAGCAGGAGTGTGATGGTCACGGCGAGGACTGCGGACGTGCCAATGTACCAGCGAATGCTGCCTCGGCGCCAGCCCCTTGCTAGGGTTCGGACAATCAGAGGTCGTCACCGCCCGTCGCCTTCTTGGCAGCCTGCCGCGCCTTCTTGCGGCGCTTCTTGACGGCCTTGACGTAGTGGATGTGGCCCATGTCGCCGCCGGACTTGACGTAGTCACGTGCCTTCTGCAGCGTCTTTTGCAAGTGCCCGATGTGGGCGACTGCATTGCCTGGATTGGTCAGCGGATCGGTGGCCGTCGACAAGACGACGCCACTGTGCGGCGCGACCAATTCATCAACGTGCTGGCCAAAGGGATCGTGAATGGTCGCGATGCGCTGCTTGGCTCGCACCAAGTCGCCTGGTTCGACTTCCAAGTCCAGGATGCCGCCGTGATCGGCGCGAATCCATTCCGATTTCTTGACCAGGATGTTGAGGCCCGCACGGGGAGGCCGCTTGTCCACCATGCCCATGTGGCGCATGACGCGCAGCACGCCGGCCGTGCCCAGTTCCACGACGTGATGCTGGAAGCGATTGGGTTCGCCGGCTTCGAAAATGATCGTCGGCACGCCTGCGTCCGTCGCTGCTCGGCGCAGACTGCCCTTGGGCCCGCCGCCTTCGAGCATCACCGGGGTTCCAAACGCCTTCATCAATTCCTTGACGGCCTCGTTGTCCGTATCACCGCGCACGTGGCAGAGGTTGGCTTGGCCGGCCGCCGCCGTGTGAAGGTCGATGCCGGCGTCGGCAATCTTGATGACCTTCTCGAAGAGCCGATGGGCGATGCGACTGGCCATGCTGCCCGTGGGATCACCTGGGAAGAACCGGTTCAAGTCGCGGCGATCAGGCAGGTAGCGGCTGCTGTTGTGGAAGCCAAAGCGATTGACGACGGGCACGCCGATGAGGGTGCCTTTGAGCGTCTCGGGGTCAATGGTGTCCAGGACCTTGCGCACAATGGCGACGCCACTGATCTCATCGCCATGGACGGCGCCCGTTAGGAACAAGGTGGGGCCTGGTTGGGCACCATGCACGACCGTGACCGGGATGCTGGCCGGCCGGTGGGTGACCGTTTCACTGACTTTGAGGTGAATTTGAGCAATCGTGCCCGGCTGGACGCGGCGCCCGCAGATGACCCGCGAACTCATGCGACCTCCAGGAAGTGCTCGGCGTACTCCACCACCGCAGCCGCAATGTCGACGTTGGTGGCTCGCTCCAATCCCTGGAAACCTGGACTGGCATTCACTTCGATGATCTTGGGGCCGTTGTGGGATTCCAAGTAATCCACGCCGGCTACGTGAAGTCCGATGGCTTGGCTGGCTTCGATGACCGTCGCTTCGTCGTCTTCGCTTAGACGCACGGACCGGCCGATGCCACCGCGGTGGATGTTGCTGCGAAATTCACCCATGGGTGCTTCGCGGCGCATGGCTGCCACGACGCGGTCACCTACCACGAAGGCACGCACATCCTTGCCCTTGGATTCCTTAATGTATTCCTGCAGCAGCACACTGTGGCCCAAGCTCCAGAAGGCTTGCAGCATGGATTCGAGCGCACTGCGGCTTTCGGCCAGCATCACGCCGATGCCTTGGGTTCCTTGGAGCAACTTGACCACGCATGGCACGCCACCCACCTGTTCAATGGCGGCATCCAAGTCGTTGACGTTCTGAATGAACGCCGTCTTGGGCATGTCCACGCGGCTTCGACTCAGTACCTGCAGGCTGCGCAATTTGTCGCGGGCTCGAATGATGCCCATGCTGGGATTGATGACGGGCACACCCATGGCCTCGAACTGGCGCACGACGGTGACGCCGGGTCCAGTGACGCTGGTTCCAATGCGCGGCATGACCACGTCAGCCCAATCCGCATCAATTGGCAGGCCGCGGTGGCGAAGTT
>JBMZJT010000031.1:0-15385 GCA_049617695.1 Thermoplasmatota archaeon
AAGCTGCCAAACAGGCAGAGAAGGAACGCCTGGCTGCTGAGCGCCGGGCCGCCAAGGAGGCTGCTGCGGCCCAGAAGCAGGCTGCCATCGAGCGCCGAGCTGCCGAAAAGGAGCGCATCGCCCAGGAGAAGGCGCAAGCCAAGGCGGATGCGTTGGCGGCCAAGGAGGCTGCAAAGCGCGCCAAGCTGGCGGCCAAGGACGTCGATGACGAACAAGTCGCGGCGGTTGAGGCAGCGACGCAAGACATGGAAGATCAAGAGGCGGCCAAACGCGAAGCCGAAGACGCGGAAGCGAAGGCAGCTGCGGCCGCGGCCAAGCAAGCCGAGAAGGAACGCATCGAGGCCGAGAAGGCGCAAGCCAAGGCAGCTGCCGCGGCAGCCAAACAGGCGGAACGTGAGCGGATTCAAGCCGAAAAGGCCGAAGCTCAAGCGGCCAAACAAGCGCAGAAGGAGCGCCTTGCGGCCGAGCGCGCCGAAGCCAAGGCAGCTGCCGCCGCGGCCAAGCAAGCGGAAAAGGAACGCATCGCGCAGGAAAAGGCCGCTGCGAAAGCAGCCAAACAGGCCGAAAAGGAGGCCAAGACCATTTCTGCAAAGGATGCGGCCGTCGCTTCCGAGGCCCACAAGGAAGCAGAGCGGCGCGCCAAGCAGCAAGCCCAATTGGAAGCCCGCGAGGCGAAGGCTGTTGAGGCGGCTCGCAAGGCCCGTGAGCAGGCCGCAGCCAAGGAAGCGGCTCGCCGTGAACGTGAGGCGGCTCGCGAGGCAGCCAAAGCCGCCAAGAAGGACCCCCAAGCGCACATGGAACGCATGGCCGCAAAGATGGCCGAGCGGGATGCCAAGGTGGCCGAGCGGGAACGCCAGCGGGCAGCCGCGGAGGCGGAGCGCGAGGCAAAGCGCCGCGCCAAGCAACGCCATGAGACCGTAATCCGCGAGGTTGAAGAGGAAGTGCCTGTGACCACGACCGTGGAGCGTCGCATCAAACGCCGCGCCCGGTATGATCCGGACGCCATTGACGCGCTTCTCGAGAAGAAGGGCCACCGTCCTCCCGGGCGGGAATGATGGAAGCGCCGGATGCGGAGCGGGAAGAATTCGTTCCGATGACGGTGGCGGATTTGCCCGGCGTCGGCCCGGCGACCATTGAGCGACTGCGCGAGGCGGGTTTTGACGACTTGATGGCCATTGCCGTGGCGAGTCCTACGGAGTTGGCCGAGAAGTGTGACATCGGCGAGGGCGTCGCTCAGAAGATCATCGCGGGCGCTCGCAAGATGGCGGACGTGGGCGGCTTCGAGACTGGCGTCGAGGTGCAAGCGCGTCGTGCGACGGTGAACAAAATCCACAGCGGCGCCGTCGGCTTCGACGAGCTGATGGGTGGTGGCGTGGAAACACAGGCCATTACAGAGTTCTTTGGCGAGTTTGGCTCGTGCAAAACCCAGTTCGCACATCAGCTGGCCGTCAGTGTGCAGCGCGGCGCCGACGAAGGTGGCCTGGACGGCCATGCCATCTACATCGACACGGAGAACACGTTCCGGCCGGAGCGCATTCGGCAAATGGCGGATGCGTGGGACATGGACGTCGACGAGGCCCTGTCCAAGATTCACGTGGCGCGGGCGTTCAATTCGAATCACCAGATGTTGCTGACGGAGAAGGCGGCGGAGCTCTGCAAGCGGTTCCCGGTTCGACTCATCGTCGTCGACAGCTTGACGGCGCATTTCCGCGCGGAGTTCATCGGCCGCGGGACCCTTGCGGAGCGCCAGCAGAAGCTGAATCGGCACATGCATGATTTGCAGCGCCTGGGGAGCCTCTACAACGCGGCGATTGTCGTCACCAACCAGGTGGCGGCGAAGCCTGATGCGTTCTTCGGCGATCCCACGCGCGCCATCGGCGGCCACATCGTGGGCCACACCAGTACCTTCCGCATCTACTTGCGTAAGAGCAAGGGCGGCAAGCGGATCTGCCGACTCATCGACAGCCCACACCTTCCAGAAGGCGAGGCCGTGGTCACCGTCGGAGAAGACGGGATTCGCGACTAGGCCAAGGCCCGTACGAGTACCTTCACTCGCGTCCCCCTCATGGTCATGTCCGGCAGTCCATTGGGCTGTCGTACAGGTGTACCATGTCCAAGATGCCCCTCACCCAAATTCCTGGCGTCGGCGCCACCAAGGCCGAAAAACTCGCGGAAGCCGGCTACGATGCCGGCTCCATCATCGCCTCCACGCCCGAAGATCTCGCCCAGAAGACCGGCTTCCCGGTCGGGACGGCCACCACCATCATTGAGGAGACCAAGAAGCTCCTCGAGGCCCAAGGCGGCATGGTCATCGAGGACCTCTCCACGATGAACGCCGACAAGGCCCAGAAGCTGCGCACCGGCGGCTTCGAGACCGTCGAGGCCTTGGCCCACGCGACCCCGGATGACATCAAGGACTTCGCCGGCCTGAGCCGTGCCGTCGCCAAGAAGACCATCGATGACGCCCGTGCTGCACTCAACATGCCCAGCTACGACGAAGCCAAGCACCCCGTCGACGCGACCGTACCGGAAGCTGCGCAAGAAGAGACCATCAGCATGACCGTGGACGATCTGCCCGGCGTCGGCCCCGCCACCGCGGACAAGCTGAAGGAAGCCGGCTACGAGGATTTGATGTCCATCGCCGTCACGAGCCCGAACGAGCTCGCCGAAAAGTGTGACATTGGCGAAGGTGTCGCCCAGAAGATCATCAACGCAGCTCGCAAGCTTGCCGACGTCGGCGGCTTCGTCACCGGCCTCGAAGTCCAAGCCAAGCGTGCGACGGTCAACAAGATCCACACGGGCTCCAAAGGCTTCGATGAACTGATGGGTGGCGGTGTCGAAACCCAGTGCATCACGGAATTCTTCGGCGAATTCGGCTCCTGCAAGACCCAGTTCGCTCACCAGCTCTGCGTCAACGTCCAGCGCAGCGAGGAGGACGGTGGCCTCAACGGTCACGCCTTGTTCATCGACACTGAAAACACGTTCCGGCCAGAGCGCATTCGCCAAATGGCCGAAGCCAACGGCATGGACCCCGATGAAGCCCTCTCCAAAATCCATGTGGCCCGAGCCTTCAACTCGAACCACCAAATGCTCCTGGCCGAGCGCGCCCTCGAAATTTGCAAGCAATACCCAGTGCGTGTCGTGGTCGTGGACAGCCTCACCGCGCACTTCCGCGCAGAATTTGCGGGCCGCGGCATGCTGGCGGACCGCCAGCAAAAGCTGAATCGCCACATGCACGACCTGCAGAAGCTGGCAGGCCTCAACAATGCAGCCGTCATCGTGACGAACCAGGTCAGTGCCAAGCCCGATGCGTTCTTTGGGGATCCCACGCGCGCCATCGGCGGCCACATCGTGGGCCACACCAGTACCTTCCGTATCTACCTCAGAAAGAGCAAGGGCGGCAAGCGCATCTGCCGACTCATCGACAGCCCGCACCTTCCAGAAGGCGAAGCGGTCGCCATGGTGTGCGAGGACGGCATTCGAGACTAAGCGCCACGCAGGCCTTGTGGTCGATGGCGGCCGTGTGCTCCGGCCATCGAACGGGATTCAAGACTGAGCGAACCCCTCAAGTCCTCCACCTTTCCTCCTTCCTTCCATGGCCTACACCCAAGATGGGTACACACTGCATGCCCGCGAAGTGGCACTCAAGGGCGGCCACAAGCAGATCATCTACTTCTTCAGCCAGCGCGCCCCGAAAAGCGGCGTGCCAGTGGACATGCCGGAAGGCTACAAAGTCGCCGTGAACAAGCGCACGGGCCTGCCTTACCTGAAGAAGCTCGCATAGGACTTTTGAACTAGAGGAGGTCGGCGAAGCATGGAGGCGATTCTTGCCCGTTGCCCGGACTGTGCTGATGACACCGAGCATGAACTGTTGAAGGAGAGCGCCTCCAACTTGACGGTCCAGTGTTTGGACTGCGATCGCGTCCATTCGTTTTCGCCCAAGCGGGCCAAGGTCGTGTCGTTGCCCTTGGTCATCAGTGACGGGGACCAGAGCATGTCGGATGCCTTGGAGACCTTTGACCAAGAATCCATCGCGGTAGGCGACGAATTCGAGCACGGCGACCACCGGATGATGGTCACGGGCATGGAAGGCCACGACGGCCGCCACCACGACCGCCTGGATGCCAAGGACATCAAGGTCCTGCACGCCAAGCTGTTTGATACCGTGCCACTCAAGATGTCGGTGAACGAGAAGGAAGTCACCAAGAGCTACCGACTCGAGGTCTCTCCTGAACGAGCCGTGTCCATTGGTGAAATCATCGCCGTGGATGGTCGCAAACTGAAGGTGAAGACCCTGAAGAGCGACCAAAACCGGACCCTGCACAAGGGCTTCCTCTTGGCGCGAAACATCCGTCGCGCCTTCTGCGACGAGGTGCCCCACTGGGTCAAGGAAGGCAAAATCATGCCCGTGCGCAAGCGTGGACGGCCCGCAGGTGCGGAAGCGGTGCCCCGCCACGGCCGCAAGCGCTAAGAAGGTGGCCGGGTCGGAGCGCCACATGACCCTGATGGCCCACATTGAGATCGTCAAGGACGGTCACTTCTTCATCGCCCGCACCGAGACGGACGCCGGCGAGAAGGAGTACAAGAACACGGTCTTCGAGGACATGCTCACCGAGATGTTCCTCACGCTGCAAGAGCAGCTGCCCGAAGCGTAAACCGGTTGGCTTCCATGTTGAAGGCCTAGCGGAGGCTAGGTTACGGGTTTCCAAGAAACGCATGGCTCGCCGACGGCGAGGTACAAAGGGAGAAGGAAGGGAAGAGGAACCGAGCGAAGCGACCGGAGCCGCGTTCGCCGGGGAAGTTGAACCTGCCTACTGGCGGTTCTTTTCGGCCTTGAGTTCCGCCTTCCACTTGAGGCGGTCCTTGTCGCGGCGGTGGCTCTTGCGGACACTGGGGCCGACGTGTTCGGCGCCCTTGCCCTTGCTGCGCAGGCCGCGGTGCTTCTGGCCGGCGCTGGTCTTGCCGCGCAGGACACGGTTGGTCTGGGGCTTGGTGCAGATCCACTGCAGGTCCTTGTCCTTGCGGATGGCCGGGTGGAAGGGGTCCACCAGGATGACTTCGTAGTAGTGGTTCTTACCGTCGCTGCCGACCCAGTAGGAGTTGAGAACTTCCAGGTTCGGGAAGCGCTTGCTGGTGCGCACTTCCGCGATGGACTGGGTGTTCTGCTTCATGGTGATCTTCTTGACACCCATCTTCTTGGGCACGCGACCACCGTCGAAGCGCTTCTTGTGCAGACCACCACGGCGCACGCGGGCACGGACGACGACGACGCCCTGCTTGGCCTTGTAGCCAAGGGCGCGGGCGCGGTCGAGGCGCAGGGGCTTCTCGACGCGAACGAAGGACTCGCCTTCGCGCCATTCGATCATGCGGTGCCATTGGGCACTGTCGTAGCTGGTGTCGGGCTGTTTCCAAGCCTCGGCAATGTGACTGTAAACGCTCTTGCTCATACGCGATCTCTCCGCGGTTGGCTCCTTCACCGTTGCGCTTGGCGCGCGGGCACATGGGAGCGCAGTCTGGGACTGCAGCGCTCGCTCAGCCGGCGCAGTATATGAATCCTACCGACGGCCGCTTCCGGTGGAATCAGGCGTTGGCCGCGATGCGAATCACGTCGCCTGCTTGCAATTCGTGGTCGGCGCCGATGGTGCGCTTGGTGCGGCAATCGACGCCGCGCACGAAGTGATCGCCCAAGTCCGAATGGACGCGGTAGGCCAGCTGCTTTGCCGTCGTGCCCTTGGGAACCAAGTGGCAGTCGGGCAGGACGCGCCCTTCCTTGTCCGTGTAGTGGTGGTCGTCTTCCACGGGGAACACAGGAAGCAAGCCAAGCAGTTCGAATACGGCGGTCTCCAGGGCCTTGTGGATGCCCGTGGATCCAAATCGATCGAGCACGTGACTCTGGATGTAGTCCATGCCCTGTCGTTGTGGGGCGCTCAGGTCGGCCTTGACATCAAACGTCGCGGCGCCGGGGGCGTAATCGAGTGCCCCAGCCTGGGCCCCCTTCCCGAGGCCCAGTTCCGACTGGGCGCTTGTCGGGACGCTGGGCATCTCGACAGCAGCGGCGAGCGCCTGGAGCGTGGCTTCGTCCACCTTGTCGGCCTTGTTCCACGCCAGGATCATGGGCTTGCTGATGGCACGGATCGTCCGCGCCAAGTCGAGTCGCTGCTCGGCCGTGATTTCCTTGGGCGGCACATCCATCAACCGGGTGCGCAGCAAGGCGCCACGGGCATGGGATTCACACACACCAATGCCGGCAAGCCGCTCCACGAGCGCATCCGCCAATTTGCGGTTCTCTTGTTGGACGCGGCGCGTCAACTTGTCCCAGCCATCCGCCAGGATGCCATCGATCCAATGGTCCACTTCATCCGTAAGGAACTTGACGTCCTCAAGCGGATCGTGGCCGCTGGCGCCGGGGTTACCTTCCGCATCCGTGGTGCCGCTGGCATCGACGACGTGGATCAGCGCATCGGCGCGAGCCAAGTCACCCAGGAATTTGTTACCCAGGCCACGCCCTGCGTGGGCGCCAGGGACCAAGCCGGCAACGTCGATGATTTCCACGGGGACGTAGCGCGTGGCACCGACAACCTTGCCCGTGCGGGGGGTGGCTTGGACGCCCAAGTCCGGCCCGGGGTCGGCCACGCGCACGTAGGCCATGCCTCGGTTGGCCTCAATGGTCGTGAAAGGGTAGTCCCCGATCTCCGCTTCAGCAAGCGTCGCCGCTGCAAAGAACGTCGATTTGCCGACATTGGGCTTGCCCACCAGTCCGATGCGCACGCGCTGCGGACCCAACCGGACTTGAAAGCACGTCGCTGCATCCGTCACAACGGTTATGTGAAACCAGCAGTCGGACAAGACGATGAGGAAGGTGGTCCTTCTCCTGTTGTTGGTGCCGATGGCATCCGCTGTCGAGGTCCAATCGGAAGTCTTCGTGGACCGTGACGGCGATGTCGTGTTGTCCACGCAGGACGGGAGTGTCAACCAGGCGGATCCGACCGGCTTCTACAGCAACGTCGACGTCGTCGGTGGTGGCGTATGGGCAGAGGACGATGACACGGTCACCTTCTTCCTGCGCCTGGACGACTTGACCGAAGAGAGCCAGGTGCCGCTGCCATTCAGTGACCCCGACTACTACCTCTACTTCCAGCACGGCGAGCAAGGCTACCGCGTCTTCGTGGCCACGGCCCTTGAGAACCCCTTCAACGGATTGATCGGCCGCACGGGCGACCTGCGCGCGACGCTGGACCGGCAATTGGACCAATTCCGCTACCAAAGCATCGCCGAGGTGGAGGCGATCATGGACACCTCCGAGGAGATCATCACCATGGCCGTGCCCCGCGCAGCCCTCGTCGATGAAAATCAGGCGCCCCTGGCGCGCAATGGCACCCTGCACAACATGCACGTGGAGTCCAGGTCCATGGGTTGGTTCGGATTCCCCATGCAAGTCGGCGGCCCCGGCAGCCAACCCATGTACGTCGGCATTCCGCAGGCATTGGATGTTGCCCCGGACGACGGCACGGGCACCTACAAGATGATCACAGGATCGGTGCGCCAAAAGGGCAGCATCTTTGCGATCAGCGACGACCCCATCCGTTGGACGAACGGCGAGGCCACTACCATTGGCTTCCAAGCCCGCCTCACCAACACGGCAAGCGAGGATGTCTCGGTCGCCGCTCATGTGCGCAACCCCGACAGCACCTGGGAAGTGGCCTTCAGTGACCGCATCACCATTCCGGCCGCCTCCAGCATCAACCATACCATTCTCGTCTCGATTCCCTTCTCGCACAACCACGGCGCGACCAAGATGTTCGACGTCCACTACGCGAGCGACGACGGCGACCATGAAGCCACCACGTTGCTCGGCGTGCACTGGCCCTTTGTCCCGCAACCGGCAGGCCACCATGATACGCTGTGGTTCCACAGCTACCAGGAACAAATCGATCCGCCGTTTGACACACTGTTCCAAGGCGTCCACGGATGGTTCAGTGCCAAACAAGAACTCGAAGAAGACGAAGGCGAAGCCGTGGTGCCCGACTTTGTCGCGGTGCCCGGTTTCTTTGGCTCGCAAGAGGGCCGCGCAATCTGGTTCATGCGCCTCGAACCCGGCCTCCGGATGGGCCTCGACTTCCGACCAGGCCAGACGGGTTCCATGGAACTTGGATTCAACCTGCCCGTTCCGGTTGTTGACCCACGTGTCGAAGTGACGCTCATGCACGAGCGCCCGGGCCCCGGCTTCGAAGGTCGTGGCCAATCGACGATCCACGAAGATCTGATGTCCGGCATCAGTGAGACCACCGACGGGGTTGTCAGCGGCGGCCTCTCCGTTGAGATGGAACTGCAACCGGCGGCGGACGTCGATGATATTCCGTACACACAGGATGCCAACTTGGTGCTCTTCATCGATTTGCAGGGCACCTTCCTGTTTGGCACGCCATTTGCCAACCAAGAAGGCCTCGTGCCCACGCTGGAGCCCGGGACGAGCAGCTTCCGACTCCCGCTCAACGAATACCACGACCCAACGGATTTGAGCTTCCAAACCGACGCCAGCATCCAAATCACGCCAGGCGAACAAGGTCAGGAGCGATTCGTCAACCCAGGGCGCACCGTAGTCTACACCTTCGACTTGACCTTTGAAGGCGCGGGGGAAGCAACGTTTGAAGCCACCCTCACCGGCCGCAACGGCGACTGGGGGCGCATCATCGGCGACACCGTCTTCACCGCAGACGGTGGACGCACTTTGGCCGTCGCAGTTACGGCGCCCGAAGACGCACGAGACGGCGAACAAGCCGACTTGACCTTGACCATCGCCAACCGCGACAATGCTGCCATTCAAGCTGGCATTGGGATGCTGACGACCGTCACGTCTTCGACAGACATTCCGGATGAGTCCGACTACGAAAGCGAACTGAACGGCGAGCTCACCGATGACAAGGAAAGTCCGGGACTCCCCGTGGCGCTTCTCGTGGCAGCACTGGTTCTTCTGGTGCGCCGCCGCTGATTAGGCAAAGCTGGCGTCGAAATCGGGTTGCTCCAGGCCCGACAAGGCACCCTCGAGTTCATCGACTGGGTAGTACCGGTTGGTCTGCACGCCTTTGCGCTCTTCAATGAGCCCGGCTTCGACGAGGGGCTGGACCGAGGCGCGGAAGGTCTTGCGCGACACGCTGACACTGGTGCAAACGTCCACTTGGCGCTGACCGGGATTGTCCAGGATGAAGCGAGCAATCTCCTCGCGTCGTCCCTGTTCAAGCAGGCTCATGAGGCGGGCTCGTTCCGGATCCATGCCGGGCGGGAAGAAGCGGCGTTCGCGGCCAGATTCGACGCTCGTGACCATCTCGACCTTGCGCAGCAAGCCGAGATGGTATTGGACTGTCCCCCAAGCTTCACCGGACTCCCGACACAACTGGCTGGCATGAATGCCGGGGCGGTTGCGAATGATGTCCCAGAGGCGGCGGCGCACCGGCTGCTCCAGCAACTCCGGATCCATCGCCTGTGCGACGGCGAGCAAGAATCGAATCACGAGTAGCCCTCCGTTTGTGCGTCAGGGCGCAGATGCGCATCGACTTCCGGCAAGAGACTGGGCGTTCGCTTGACCGCTGCGCGCATGGCATCACGAGCAGCATCATCTTCGCCGCTCTCATGAAGCGCCAAACCATAGACATAGTGGAGCGTCCCATCACTGGGCTCATGTTTGCGCAGGAACGGGGCGAGGTTGCGGATGATGCGGTCGTGGGCACCCATTTGAGACCAGGCAATGGCCCGGGCGAGTTGGGCACTTTCATGACCCGGGTCGCGTCGGATGACCCGAGAGGACATCCGGACGGCCTTGCGGTATGCACCGTCCTCGAGGGCCGCTTCGATGCGCGGCAATGGCGGAACCGAGCTTTGCCGGATGGCAACGGCAGCAACCGCGAGAATGAAGAGAATGCCTGTGGCAATCCAGATCAAATCCGGGCCCTTCTCGGCGAGCCAGGTTTCCTGGACCGGGGCCGCGCGCATGGAGGTGTCCAGTTCGCCGGCCATGCTGTCATCCGAGGGGGCAAGGGCGAGTTGGAAGGGCGCAGGGAGCAGACCATCCGCGGGGAGCCAGCCAGGTTCACCTTCGACGTCGACGAACATGGGGGTCCGCCCGGATTGAATCTCGATGCGTTCCAGCGCCGCGTCGACGGTGGCCGCTTCGAGCGTTTCGAAGGTCAAGTCTGCATCGAGCAGCGTGACCCGTAGGAAGAGCGTGCGATCTGGGTCGGGCAAGTCACCACCGAGGCGGACGCCGGTGGCGTACACGTCCCGACCCAATGCGACGTCCGGGCCGCTGAACTCAAGGGTCACGTCGCCGCGCAGGTGGACTTCGTTGGTACGGGCGTCGGATTGGACGAACACCGACGGGGTTTGGACGCCGGTCGTTGTGAAGAACGGAGCATCCTCCTGGCTTCCCTCCGGGAAGGGGACGCTGGACGCAGCCATGCGCGAGGGGTTGTCGCCACCCGGCACGCGGATTTGGTCAGCCGCTTGGGCAACGAATCCTCCGATGAGGCTGGAGGTTTCGAACGGACCCTCCGCGTGGAGCGCACGGACAGTGAAGCTCGGGTCTTCGTTGGTGGGCTCGAAGAATGCGGTCAGTGGACCCGCGTCGCCCCTGATGAGTGTACGTTGTGCACAAACGTAGCCATCTTCCGACAGCAGACTCTGGGCAAATCGTTCCGGGTCGCAATCCGTCGGGGATTCGGGGACGGGGCGGAACTGTCCGGCACCGTAACTTTCGCGGACGTAGTGCACGCCTTCGAAGGAACCGAACGTACCTTGGACGGCCAACTCGCCGCGACCTTGGAACGAGAGCAACCATGTGGAACCGCCGAATTCGAGGTCAGGTTCGGCAAGGAGTTGACTGCCGCGTACCATCTCCACGCCAGAGACGTCCGCCGCGTGGGCGTACGGGAGCAAAAGCACCGCAAGCACGCAGAGTGCAGGGCGGATGCCGATTCGTGCTCCCAAGGTCATCGAAATCTAAGCAGCTCCGTAGCGCAGGTACATGACCGGCGGTTTTTGGGTCGGCGAGAAGACGAACACTTCGTAGCAGGCGTCCGGGTTGAATTCGATCAGGCCGAGGAGGGGGTCCCAGACCGGGCTCGGGGTGCCGATGTGCACGATGACGACGTTGCAGATGCTGTCGCCGACGGCCGACGCGCAGCGCTTGGCGTCCGGGTTGCGTGCGCAGTATTCCTCGAGGTCCTCGGGGCCATTCCCGCTACAATCAGGATGGGACGGGTTTCGATCGCAGTCGGGGCCTGCTTGTGCCGGCATTGCGACCAGGGAAAGCAGGAACACCATCGACAACAGGATGACACGGTTCTTCATGGGTCCACCTCAGGGAGTGCCGAGCCCTGTGTCAAGGTAAAAGGCTTGGCGGCGTTCCCTACCTATCCAATCTTGATTGGACAGAAGGGAAACGTTGCCGCAGGCTCAAAGATTCGAGGTGCTTGGGCCATCTGCAGGACGCTGCGTACGCAGCCGACACGACAACCACCCACCGGCACCGATTGGTGCCACCGTCCTGCGCTGCCGGGTCGGATCCTTTCCGGCCCGGCACCTGTTTTTTGGACGCTGAACGGGAGTTCAGTTTGGTCGGGGAGCCTATTCTGCCGCTTTCTCAAGGACGCGCACGTGTTCGCCCTTGACCGTGATCGGAATGGGCACCATGCTGTCAATGAGTTCGACGGTGAGTTCTTCGCGAGCATCGTCGACCTTGGTGACCTTGGCCTTCTCGCCGCGGAAGGGACCGCTGACCAGTTCGACGATGTCGGCGACGCCGATCTTGGCGACGGCGCTCACAGGCGTCAAGAAGTGCGCGATGTCGTTGAACGGCGTGTCCACGGGCATGCGCTCGGTGATGATCTTGCCGCGGCGATCCTTGACGAAGTTGCCTTCCTCGTCGCGGATTTCGACGTCTTGGCTGACCAGGCTGCGGGCGTAGGAGACGCCACGGATGCCCTTCTGGACGCCCAGGACGTCGGTGGTTTCGATGAAGATGTAGCCACGCAGTTCTTGCGGGCTCAGGAGGCTGATGATGGGGATGCCGAAGCGGCGGGCCTTGTTGCCAAGCATCTCAATGACGCGGCGTTCCTGGCCGACCTGGGTCTTGAGAACCAGAATCTGGGTTTCCGGGGCGAATTCCGGTTCCTCGATGTCCTTGAAGGGGTTCTCGTCCTCGACAGGGACGGATTCCTTGGCTTCGCTCTCGGTGATCGGTTCGTCGGGAAGGATGCCAAGACCCTCGTTGTCGTCCATGGGATTGCCTCGTGCCTGCTGCCGCTGGGCGGAAACAGGGTAGATGCGGCGACATGGGCCTCTGATATGAGCCTTGTGCCAGGCGCCAGGGTTACTTGGCGCCGATGCCGCGCAGGAGCGCGTCCATCAAGAGGAAGATGACGAAGCCAATGGCTCCGATGACGCCGATGCCGACCAGGACGATGCTGGCGGTCTGGCGGAACTCTTCGGGTTCCGGCTTGCGGGCCATCTTCAGGACACGGGCATACTTGCCCTTCCCGATGTTGCCGAACTTCTTCTCGACCTTGTGCTGGGCATCCCAGGCTTTGTCGAGGAAGGTGCGTTCGCTCATTGCGCGGCCGACCAAGGCACCTGATATGAAGGCTTTGGCAAGCTTGATGGCCCGTGGCTGGGTGGCGCGGGCATGCGTTGGGCGGTTTGCCTGTTGTTGTTGCCTCTGGCTGGATGCATCGAGGATTCGACGGCTCCGGTGACGGATTCGCCGCCGGTTTCCTGGTATGTCTATCAGTATCCTGAGTGGGATGCCCTTGTCGGCGAGACCCATGGCTATGCAGTCCAAGTGACGGCCCAAGAGGACGCCTTGGTGCGCTTGGAGCCGATCGGCGCCACCTCGGCGACGGCGTTGGTGGGCGATGAGCGCTTCCAGGTGACGGCGGACGGCTTCGTGCCCCTGCGGGCCAACCAGTCGTCGTTGTGGCTCATTGAAGCCCGGGGCCGCGACGGCGGCTTCGACGTCGCCACCCACACCGGGGCACCGGCCAGCTGGGAGGGCCCCCGCTGGCAACTGCGCCCAGGTCAAGGCGACCCCATTGTGCCGGGCCAGCATGTCGCCACGGTGACCGTCGGCCTGTGGACCAACGGCACCAGCTTCTACACCAACATTCCCGAACTGAACGAGGACCCCGATTTCCCTGCCGGCTACGACCGTGCGACCTTCGATGGCACGCCGCTGCCGATCTACGTCTATGACCAAGACCGCACCGAGCAGCCGACGGGAAGCAAGGACACGTGCCACTTTACGACCATCACGGGTTACAACGCGTTGCTCAAGACGCAAGTGAACGGCGGCACCAGCGTCCGGTACTTGCAGCCCGAAGAAGGCTACACCGTCGCCGGCGCCGAAGACCACTTCCTGTACGGCGACGCGCTGGTATTCCTGAATACAGTGACTGCAATCACCGGCACCACCGGGGCTGCAGACAATTTGCCTGCCCCGACCGGCGCCTGCTTCGATGCGCAGAACACGGTGGATTACGTGACCGGCTTCGCGCCCATCTAGAAGCCTTCCAGCTGGCCGACATCAGCGTAGAGGCTGGGGCCGAATTCGAGAATCGCGACGGAGCCCAGGCCGCTGCGACTCAGACTGGGCGTCGGCGTTGCGTGCGTGGCACATGCGCCGGTACAGCCGTCGGCGTAGGCAATGTAGACGCGGCCATCGGGCCCGATGTGCATGTCGTTGAAGTCCAGCAGGTTCCGATTGCCGCCGACGCAGTCGCCACTGTCAATGCAAATGCTACCGATTTGCACCGGATCCGTGGTGGCTCGGACCGTCGTGAATTGTGGATCGTCGTCCAAGGCGTTCAAGCTGAACGTGACGTAGAGATGATAGCGTGCGTCATCGGGCGCCGTGTGTGGGTTGCCATTGTGATCGGGCGTCGCAAGGTAGGCAATCGCGATGCGGCCTGGATCGCCTGCGTCGATGTGCGGGAACGTCGTCGAGCCGAGGTTGTCGGGACTGATGCGTGTGCTGCGCGTGTCCCAAGTAAGTCCGGAGTCCGTCGAGCGCGACATGTACAAGCCGAAATCTGCGCCAATCCAGACATGGTAGGCATTGCTCTCGGTGTCCGTCGCGGCTTCTGAGTTTTTCCTCGGGTCGGGCGTGCCTGCGTCGCCCCCCATGGTGCGGCTCTGCCACGTCAAGCCGTGGTCCTTGGAGAACAGGACCGAAGGATTGGACGTGCGTGGCGGTACGTACACCGTGCCGTCGGGCGCCGTTTCGATGGCGCCGTGCAAACCGGCTGCTGTGGAGGCAAGACCCGCCACGAGGCCACCAATCGGGAAGGTCAATCCGCCATCAAAGCTGGTGTAGCAGAAGGCGCCGGCGAGTTTGTTGTAACAGAAGTAGACGGCTTGATCATAGACGGGACGCTCTTGGCCGACGGCGCCGTAGCCGGCACTGGTCCATGGGCCTGTGCCCAACTTGATGTGATCATTGACGGGGAGCGGTCCACAGTCGACGGGATTCTGAATCCATGAGGCGCCGCCGTCATCGGTGAAGCCAATCTGGGTGCACACGAGGTTGAGCATGTTGACGCGGAACACGCGATCGGTCGCGGTGTCCACCCAGAGGTACGGGTCGTTGTCAATCGGAGGCGCCAGGGATCCGCTGACGTCCGTCCAGGTTGCCCCGAAATCACAGGATTTCATCACGGCCCGGCGTGCGACGAAGAAGGCACATCCATCGGACGTAACGCCGATGCTTGGCTCCTCTCCGGCACGCCCCACATCGGACAGCGAAAAGACGGGGACCTCCGACGTGACAGGGACCTCTGCCGAGGTGGTATAGAACGCAGCGCCTTCCAGGATGTTGAGCCGGACCGTGTAGGTGCCCGGTTTCGGGAACACGTGAAGCGGTGCCTCCCCTTGGCTCGTCGTGCCGTCGCCAAAGTCCCAACCGATGTCGTCCGGCGTGCCATTCCACGTGAACCCGAATCGGAGACCCAAGCCTTCCTCCGTCCAGGTGATGACCGGCGGGTCGCGGTCGCCGGCCAGGGGTTGATCTTCGCTGGCGACTGTGATGACGTGGGCGGCCGACGCGTCCGGCCCGGCTTCAAAGGCGGCCGTGAGTTGGACGTTGTAGATGCCGGCTTGCTTGAAGACGTGGAAGACATCCGCGCCTTGGTCGGTGCTGCCGTCGTCAAAATCCCATGTCAGCGTCACGGCATTGGGCGAGGCGGCACGAAAGGAGACCAATTGGCCTGGCTTCGGCGCGTGCAGGTCCCATGTGAAGTCGGTGCTGCGGTCGATCAATGGCTCCGGTTCGTCGCGCAGTGGCGTCGGTTCGGGGGGCGCGTCGTTCCTGACGCTCAGGTCGACGGGGTCGTTTTGGACG
>JBMZJT010000031.1:15395-22925 GCA_049617695.1 Thermoplasmatota archaeon
AAGTGGGATAGGGAGACGGCGCGTCGCCGAAATCCAATTCCTGGGTTTGGGCCAGAACGGCAAAACCACCAAGCCCCAGGAACAGCACCATCACCCACTTCATGCAGGGCACTTCTCAGGGAGGCGCTTCAAGCTGCCGGCCACGGGCCGAGGATGGGTTCGGTCAAGGCAAACCAGTTGCGCAGGCCGTCATCGGTGAGCTCGTTGAACGCGGCACCCACGCGACCATCGGGCCCGCGTTCGAGGGCGAAGTAGTCCAGGAATTCACGACCCGAGGTGCACGTGGTGCCACTGATGCAAATGGGGTCGGATTTGACGATGCCATCGCTGAGGCGTTCGTAGTTCCAGTCGCTGCCATAGGCGTCCGTCCAGGCGAGTTCCACGGTCCAGTTGGTGGCCGTGTCCGGATGGGATTCGTCCTCGGATTGGTAGTAGGCGACGGCAACGTGACCGTCGGCACCGGCAGCAATGGCCGGAAAGACGTGGCTGCCTGTGTCCGGCGCGTCGATGCGAATTTTCGACTCCCAACTCAGGCCATCGTCCGTGCTGCGGGTGACGAAGATACCGACGTCGCCATCCATGTTCTCGCCCCAGGCCAGGTAGGCGTTGCCGGCGTCGTCGGCGGCACCGACCACAAGAGACAGGCCAAGGCCCGTACCATCGAAGTCAGGACCATCGGATTCCTCCCACAACAAGCCGTCGCGCGTGATGCTGGTGCCCGGTCTGGCGGGCTCGCCGAGCACGGCGCCATCCACCACGCCCTGGTTGCGCGTGTAGGTCAGGTAGGTGCTACCCGTGACGTCATTGTGGAACCCGCCGCCACCCCAGCTGCTGCCTTCCGTGACAAGCAGGTGACCGTCCGGCGTTTCTGCAGGGCCCGTCGGCAACCAAGTCAGACCGCAGTCCGTGGATTTCATGACCGTCTGGTAGAACGTTGGAATTTGATGCCAATACAGGTACGCAGTACAATCCTGCGTGGGCACAACGTATTGGCGGTCGCCCACGGGACCATTGCACACGACAGGCGCCGTCGTCCACGTCGCGCCGCCATCTTGAGAGACGCTCACTTCGTTGCAGGCCAACGCATAGAGTCGGCTTTCCCAAATGACGCCGTCGCGGTCCACCGCGAGGTCGGGGTCATTGTTGGGAATCGGCGCGGCGGGATCGCCTAGGTTCTGCCACGTGTGGCCTTCGTCATCACTGCGGTACACGTCGCTGTAGATGTTGGTGTACCAGACACCATCAGGAGACACGCCCAGGCTCGGCTCGCCGCCACCATCGGATTCGCTGATGCGCGTCAAGACCTGCAAGAACGGCGGCTCAACGGCGGCAGGCTCCTGCGAAGGGCCAGATGTGCCGTCTTCGATGCAGCCGGCGAGACCCGCAAGCAAGAGCACGGCCAAGATTCGTGTCATGCCCGGCGCTGGTTTGCGCGGGGTTTCAAGGTTGTGTCGATGGAAGAGAGGAAAAGGAGTCGCAGGGCGACTACAGGACGAAATCGAGACCGATATTGCAAGGCCCTACCGGCCTCGGTCTGATCGAACTGGCGCCGTGCCTACAGCACGAAGTCCAGGCCGATGTCTTTCCGCTGCTGGCTCTGCTTGGCAGCGCTCGGACCCAGGATCTGCTTCGACTTGACGCCGGTGATGACCAGCATGACGCGAATCGCGCGGTCCAGGGCCGGGTTGACACTGGTACCCCAGATGATGCGCGCGTCAGGATTGATGCGGCCGTAGATTTCCTCCACGACGCGCTCCGCTTCTTGCAGGGTCATGTCCTGGCCACCCACGACGTTCACGAGGGCGCCGGAAGCGTCCGTGATGTCAATGTCCAGCAGCGGGCTGTTGAGCGCCTCCATCACAGCTTCCGTGGCGCGGTCGTCGCCGTCGGATTCACCGAGGCCAATCATCGCGACGCCACCCTTCTTCATGATGGTCTTCAGGTCGGCAAAGTCGAGGTTGACGAGGCCGGGCTTGGTGATCATTTCCGTGATGCCGCGGATGCTGCGCATCAGCAGTTCATCGGCGACCTTGAACGCGGCGTGCAGGGGCAGGCGCGGGGCGACTTCCAGCAGCTTGTCGTTCGGAATGACGATGACGGTGTCACAAACATCGCGAAGGCGCGCCAGGCCCGCCTCGGCGTTCTCCATGCGCACGGCGCCTTCGACACTGAAGGGCAGGGTGCAGACGGCGATGGTCAGGGCGCCAGCTTCGCGGGCCATACGTGCCACGACGGGGGCGCTGCCGGTACCGGTGCCGCCACCCAGGCCGCACGTGATGAAGCACATGTCGGCGCCGCTGAGGGCTTGGCGGATGTCCTCTTCGGTTTCCTGGGCGGCTTCCTCGCCGATTTGCGGCAGGGCGCCGGCGCCGAGGCCACGGGTGAGGTGGCGGCCGATGAGCATCTTGTGCGGAACCTTGGAGCTCAGCAAGTGCTGGGCGTCGGTGTTCATGGCGACGAGTTCGACGTCGCCCATGCCTTCCTCAGAGAGGCGGGCAATGGTGTTGCTGCCGCCACCGCCGCAGCCGAAGACCTTGATCTTCGTGACGAGGCTGTGCAGGACCGTTTCGAGGTCGTCGTGGTTCGTGGACGCAGGCGCGGACCGAGCGGTTGCTGCCTGCGGCATGATTTGTTCTGTAGCAGTCGGGCCGGCATCGGCGCGGGCAACCGCTTCGCGGATAATGTCCTTCATGTGCATCCCCAGTGGAGCCTAGGCTCCTCCCAGGGAGTCATACCTTGGCGCGCGACCATAAGGGTTTGCTCGGCCGCTTCCTGTGGGACCGGTGCAATTCCAGGGGTCTAGCTGGGGGGCGTCGGCGCGCCATCTTCGATGTACCAATAGTCCTCGTCGGGCACAAAGCCGTGGAACGACGTGATGAACCACTCAAATTCTTGCTCGATGCTGAAGCCGACGCCGCACTTGACCAACGGCACGGGGTCCCAGAAACCACAGTGGGCTTGTTCCAGCACGTCGCCTGCAAACACCGAGTGATACAGGCCACATTCTGGAGTGCCCACGCCGCGCTCGGCCAGCGTGGCCCCGTCCGCGACGATGCGCAGCGGGCTTGGGCCGAGCGTGTTGTTGATCAGGGTTCCACCGCTGCAACCATCGTCGAGGGTTTCGACTTCGAGGCGCAGGTCCGGACTCACCGCTTGCGTGGTGCGCCAGACCATTTCGGATTGGATGTGCTGCGGCTTGGGATCGAAGTAGAACGTGTGTGTCGAGCTATCCTCGGTGACTTGGCCATCCGTCAAGACATTGGGCGCGCCGCAGACGACCACGAAGCTGAGACCACACTGGTAGTACCCCTTGTGGTGTTGGGTGCTGGCGTAGGGAATGTTGGCCAGGTCGGCTTCCATGCGCACCTTGACCACGGGCGGCTGGGCGACGGCCGCCTGGACTTCGGCATTGGCGCGCACCGGGATGTAGCCGATTTTGCTCAACTCAAGGAAGTAGGTGCCCGGTTCGAGGCCGTCGAAGCCGAATTGGCCATTTTCATCGGTCTCTTGAACCAGGTCGCGGCCTTGGACGTTGACGGTGACGCCGGCAATCGGCACCACGGCAGTATCGACGACAACGCCGCGGATGATGCCTGTGTCTTCGGTGGCTTCGAGTTCCTGCTCAAACTCGCCAAATTCGTCATCCGGAACCGGTTCGGTTGCCTCGCTACAACCGGCCAGGGCCGTCACAAGCAAGAGGAAGACAATCCACCGCATGAACGTCAGCCAGTAGGAGAAGGGGAAGAGGTTTGTGTGCCATTTCCAGAATTGTTACGGCAACGGATGGGCACCATCTTCGACGAACCACCATTCCTCGTCGGCCTCGAAGCCGTAGAAGCTGGTGATGTACCACGTGAACTTCTGTTCGATGCTGAAGCCCGCGGGGACATCACCGGTGCCAGAGAACACGGAGTAGTAAATGCCGCAATCGCCGCCAATGGTGGAATCCAGCAGCACGGTCTCGTTCACGCGGGTGCGAATCGGGGAATCGCCGCGCGCATTGGCGAGGAACGTGTCGCCCTCGCAAGCGGTGTCGAGGGCTTCCATTTCGTAGTAGAGCGCCGTGCTCAAGGTCTGCGTGGATTTCCAGATCATCTCGGTCTGGATGAAGTCCGGCAAGGATTCCCAGTAGAACGTCGGCGTCGAGGAGTCGATGCCGATGGGATCCGGCTGACCTGCCCAACCGGCGATGATGCCCGGCGCGGCGCAGACGACGACGGCAGACGTACCACACTGGTAGAAGCCGTTGTACTGCAAGAGCTCCGTGAACGGATCAATGAACGAGGCGTCGGGCAGCATTTGGATGCGCACAATGGGCGGCTGACTGTCGCCAGCCACAACTTCCGTGCTTTGTTGCACCGTCGTGTAACCCGGCTTCGTCACATCGAAGAAGTAGGTCCCCGGGTCAAGGCCCTCAAAGCCGAAGGCGCCATCCGCATTGGTGGTGGCGCTGGGCCCGCCATTGATGCTAATGGTCACGCCTTCAATGGGGATGATGGCCGTGTCCACGACGACGCCACGGATGATCCCCGTGGAGTCGGTTGCTTCCAGTTCTTCTTCGAACACGAACTCTTCGTCAGGAACAGTGCCTTCGTCAGCACAGCCAGCCAGCAGCAGCACACACGCTACTGCGGTCACCCACACACGCATAGCGACTGAGCCGGATGACGGGTTATGAAGCTTGGCGCACAACTCGTACCCGTCAACCCCGCAGGCGCGGACTGGTGGCGAAAAGTCGCCAAACCAGGAGCCAGGACAGCCCCGTCGCGATGACAAGGCCGGCAACGCTGGCGGGCACGGACAACTCGTTGACGCCCAGCAGGCTGGCTCGTTGGGCATCGACCATGTATAAAATCGGGTTCCATTTGCTGGCGGCCGCGAGGTGGCCAGGCAGTTCGGAAACCGGATAGAACACGCCGCCAAGGAAGGTCAGGGGCGTCAACAGGAATGTTTGGGGAACGAAGACGTGATCCCAGCGGCTCGCCAGCAGGCCGGCGAACATCCCGAGCAAGGCGAAGATCGCGCTGCTGAGGGCCATCACCAAGAGAAAGAGCGGCCAGTTGACCTGCCAACCCGAAGCGACCGGCCACGCCACGGCAAGGGTCAGGATGCCGACCATGAGGCCCCGCGTGGTGCCGCTCACCGTGTAGGCGAACACGATCTGCCCGTCCGTCAAGGGCGACGTCAACACGTCTTCGATGTAGCCGGCGCGGCGCGCGTCGAACACACTGGTGCCGTTGTTGGCGTAGGCATTGGTGACGGCCCCTTGGATGATGAGGCCCGGAACCAGGAAGGTCAGGTAGGGCACGCCGTCGAAGTCACCGATGCGGTCGCCCAGAGCATTGCCGAAGATGAACAGGAACAGGGCCGCCGTGACGACGGGTGGGACGATCGTCTGGCCCCAGACGTTGAGGTACCGCGCAATCTCGCGGCGAATGAGCATCCAGGTTCCATAGGCGGACATCAGCGACCCTCCCGCTTCGTGAGAGCCACGAACACATCTTCCAAGCGGCTGCGATTGACTTCGAGATCTTCCACGCTGCCCCCGGCGGCTTCAATGCGCGACAGCAACGGCACGAGCGCGTCCTTCGCGTCGGGATCTTCGCGGACCCACCGCTTCTGGGCATCCAAGGCAAAGCCGAGGTCGGTGGCGTCGATGGAGGCGTCCGTGGCGACGCGCACCCGGACGGCGCCGTAGCGGCCGCGCAGTTCATCGGGATGGCCTCGTTCAATGATGCGGCCTTGGTCGATGACGGCGACGTCGTTGCACAGCGCTTCCGCTTCTTCCAGGTAGTGCGTGGTGAGCAGGACCGTCATGCCCTCGTCGTTGAGGTGGCGCACATGCTCCCAGAGGCTGCGGCGCAGTTCGACGTCGACACCGGCAGTCGGCTCGTCAAGGATCAGAAGCTTCGGCTCGTGCATGAGGGCCCGCGCCAAGAGCATTCGGCGCTTCATGCCACCACTCAGGGTGCTGATGCGCTTGTGGCGGTGATCGTAGAGATCGAGGAACCTCAGCAGCTCCCGCGCCTTCTCCAGGCCCTTGTTGTATGGCGTCCCGAAGTACCCCGCATGGAAGGCGAGGATGCGTTCGAGGCCAAGAAAGTCATCAAAATTTGGCTCCTGGGCGCAGAGACCGATTTGTCGGCGCGCCGCAGCCGGATCGCTCCAAGCATCGTGGCCAAACACGGACACGGAACCCGATGTGGGCCGGACCAGGCCACTGATGCAGCCGATGGTCGTGGTCTTGCCGGCGCCGTTGGGACCTAGCAAGCCAAAGAACGCGCCCGGCTCGACGGCCAGGTCGAGGCCATCGACGGCGTGTTGGTTGCCGTAGGTCTTGCGAAGGCCCGTGATGCGCAGGGCGTCAGGCACAGGTCAACACCCGAATGCGGAACCGTCCGTCGTCGTGCTGAACGATCAGCTCCTTCTCGTCGCCCGTCACCCCAAAGGCATCCCAGAGCGCTTGCTCCGTGGCTTCGTCCCAGGTGTTGTGGTGGTGGTCTCCCGGAGGCGTGGAGGCCATGGCGGCATCCAATTCGGGCCAGTCGGCAGCCAATTGCGGCGTCCAGTCCAGTTCGACAGCGTCGTCGCTGGGGTCGCATTGGTGGTCCAGGCAATTGCGAACTTCCAGGAGGGGTTGGCAGTCGAGGCAGCCGGCACCAGCCAGCAGCGCAGCGACCAGGAGCAAATGCTTCACAGGAACCGTCGGAAGGTGTCCCGGCCGTTCCAGGCAGCGGCATCACCCAGGCCTTCTTCGATGCGCAACAGTTCGTTGTACTTCGCAACGCGGTCGCTGCGGGCCGGGGCGCCCGTCTTGATCTGGCCGGCGTTGGTGGCGACGGCGAGGTGACTGATGGTGCTGTCTTCGGTCTCGCCGCTGCGGTGGCTCACGACGTTGCTGTAGCCGTTTTCTTCAGCCAGGCGCATGACATCGAGGGTCTCGGTGAGGCTGCCGATTTGGTTGACCTTGATGAGAATCGAGTTGGCTTCGCCGTCGCGGATGCCGGCTTCGAGCTTGCTGCGGTTGGTGACGAACAGGTCGTCGCCGACGAGTTGGCACTTCGAGCCGAGGCGGCTCGTGAGGTCTTGCCAGCCCGTGTGGTCGTCTTCGTCCATGCCGTCTTCGATGGACACGATGGGGAAGCGGTCGGCGAGCTCGGCGTAGAAGTCGACCAGTTCGCCGCTGGTCTTGTGGCCGTCTTCGCCAAAGTCGTACTTGCCGTTCTCATAGAGTTCGCTGCTGGCCACGTCGAGGGCGAACAGGATGTCGCTCTCCATTTCGTAACCGGCGGCGGCCACGGCCTTCTCGATGTATTCGAGGGCGGCGGCGTTGCTGGGCAGATCCGGGGCGAATCCGCCTTCGTCGCCGACGGCGGTGGCGAGACCGTCCTTCTTGAGGGTCTTCTGGAGGTGGTGGTACACTTCGACGCCCATGCGCAGGCTTTCGCGGAAGCTGTCGGCGCCGACAGGGGCAATCATGAATTCCTGGATGGAGACATTGTTGGCTGCGTGGGCGCCGCCGTTGAGGAT
>JBMZJT010000032.1:0-8392 GCA_049617695.1 Thermoplasmatota archaeon
GACCATGGATTCAATCTGGGCTTGGGTGATGAACGGAACCTTTTCATCAGCCTGCAAGCCGAGGATGCGGAGCAGGCCCTTGCTGATGGCGCCCAGGCCAATCACGAGGGGCCACATGACAGTCTCGACGACTTTGAGGGGGCCACCGACCATGCGCGCGATCGGTAGGCTGCGGCGCACGGCGAGGCTCTTGGGCGTAATTTCCGCGAAGATGAGCACCAGGAGCGTCATGACGCCGGTACTGATGGCCACGGCGTAGGAGTCGAACAAGTTGAGCGCGGCGCTGGTGGCGACGGCAGTGGCACCGATGTTGACCAAGTTGTTGCCCAGGAGAATCGTCGTGAGCAAACGCTCCGGTTCTTCGAGCAGGCGTTCGAGGCGCTGGGCGCGTTTGTCGCCTTTGTCGGCCAAGTGGCGCAGTTCCAAGCGGTCCGTGGAGACCAAGGCGGTCTCGGACATGGAGAAGAAGGCCGACATGGCCAGAAGGACAAGCAACGTGGCCCCTTGCAGCCACAATGGTTCGAGGGTCAACGACGCTCCAATGCTTGGCACGGGGGCGCCATTTAAAGCTCGCTTGGCGGGAGCGGCACGATGGCATGCTCGCCGACAGTGTCCAAGACCACCATGGTGTTGGTGCGTAGGATGTGGGGCCCACTCAGGGTGGTTTTGGCAAGGTCATCGAGGTCGCGCCGGTCTTGTAGGCGGGCAATGACGAAGCCATCCCAGTCGCCAGTGATGTCATAGACGCCGACGATGCGTGGATCTTTGCTGATTTCCTCCTGGACGGTCCGCAGGAAACCCTTCTCGATGCGCAAGCCCACGAGGACGCTGAGATTCCATCCGGCGGCTTCTGGATCGATGCGGACGCTGTAGCCTTGGATGGCCCCCGTTTCCTCCATCCGGCGGATGCGGCGGTTGACCGTGGCAAGGCTGAGACCGGTGCGCCGGGCCAGTTCGCGATGGCTCAATCGGGCATCGTCGAGCAGCTGGCGCAGCAGAAGCCGATCGTCATGGTCAAGGCGCTGCGGCGAAACGGGCGTTCCATCTGGCACAACCAAACCAGGCAAGATGATACATTTGGATATATCGAAATCCACGAGGCATTCAAACGTACCATCTTGGGGTCGATTTCTGGTGCAAGTGAACCCTTAAGGCCAAGGTCTGGCTGGGCGGAATCGAGGCCCCATGGTCGTCTTCGCTGAATACATCTGGATGGATGGACACAAGCCCACGCAGAAGCTGCGCTCCAAGACCAAAGTCGTGGAAGCGGACGAAATCACCGACGTGTCCCAGCTCCCCGACTGGGGCTTCGACGGCAGCAGCACCGAGCAAGCCCCCGGCGACAGCTCCGACTGCCACCTGAAGCCCGTCAGCTTCGTCGTCGACCCGATCCGCGGCGCCCCCCACATCCTCGTCATGTGCGAAGTGTTCCTGGCCGACGGCGTCACGCCCCACCCCACCAACACCCGCGCCAAGCTGCGCGTCGCCGCCGAAGCCACGGCCGACGAAGAGCCCTGGTTCGGCATGGAACAGGAATACACGCTGTTCAAGGGCATGACGCCGCTGGGCTGGCCCGACAACGGCTTCCCCGCCCCGCAAGGCCCCTACTACTGCGGCGTCGGCGCCGATGAAGTGTTTGGCCGTGACATGGTCGAAGCCCACATGGAAGCCTGCGCCATCGCTGGCATCGGCATCACCGGCATCAACGCCGAAGTCATGCCCGGCCAATGGGAATTCCAGGTCATGGGCAAGAGCGCCCTCGAAGCCGCCGACCACGTCTGGTTCGCCCGCTACCTCCTGTACCGCATCGGGGAAGACTACGGCGTCAGCGCCACCGTCCACCCCAAGCCCGTCAAGGGCGACTGGAACGGTGCCGGCATGCACACCAACTTCAGCACCAAGGCCATGCGCTCCGAAGGCGGCATGGACGTCATCACCGCGGCCTGCGAGGCCCTTGGCAAGCGCCACGAATGGCACATCAAGAACTACGGCGCCCACAACCAGGAGCGCCTGACCGGCCTGCACGAAACCCAGAGCATCGACCAGTTCAGCTACGGTGTCAGCGACCGCGGCGCCAGCATCCGCATCCCGCTGGCCACCGCGCAGCAAGGCTACGGCTACCTCGAAGACCGCCGGCCCAGCGCCAACGTCGACCCGTACGTCGTCACCCGCCTCCTGCTGGAAACCTGCTGCATGGGCATCACCGGCGAAGGCGAAGCCACTGAGCTCGTCACCGCTTAGGACCCTGTAGGGACCCCTCTTCCCACCTTTTCCCCACTTTTGGCTAGCTGTTTTGGTGAAACGGCCAGCAACGCTTATGGATGAGTCGCGAACCTGCCGCCTCGATGGGTCGAGCCTTCAAACTTTGTGGCACCATGATTGTACTGCTCAGCGTCGCCTTGGCGGGTTGCGCTGAGGAAGCCGGCACCGGCACCGGCCCCGACGACGGGGACCCGGGCAGCGTGGCGGCCACCGACACCACCGGCGGCATCCGCGGCGTCGTCGTCGATCAAGCCATCGTGCCCATCGTCGGCGCCGACATCACCATTGCCAGCACGGGCGAAGCCACGCAGACCGATGACAACGGCAACTTCGTCATTAGTGGTCTGGACCCCGGCACGTACTTCCTGACCGTCAGCCACCCCTTGTACGACGTCGTCCAGCAAAGCGTCGACGTGGAAGCCGGCGTCGAGACCCCCGCGCCCGTCAAGATTCAACTGACCCGCGTCATCTTGGACGACCCCTACGCCTCCACGACGGCCTACAAGGGCTTCATCTTCTGCTCCATGAACGTCGTGGGCGCCTACGCCGAAGAATGCGGCGAAGGCCTTGGCTACCCCTGCAACGTGCCTGAGACCGTCTTTGGCTGCGGCGACCGCATCGGCAAGAACGACAACAACCGCCCCGGCCAGGAATGGTTCGTCGACAGCAGCTTTGCCCGCTCCATGGCGGTCGAACAGATCTGGGACCCCAGCCTGGAAGTCAGCGCCAGCGGCGGCGGCCAATTCCGCACCTTCGTCAGCATCAACTGGGTCTGCGACCCCTTCTGTGGCGACGACCACCGCTTCGGCGTGGCCATCATGAACAGCCCCCTGCACTTCATGGTCACCCAGGAAATGCTGGAAGCCGTCGAATTCGACACGGAGACCCGCTTCACGTCGTTCACCTACGCCGCCGACAACCCCGGCGTCATCTTGGAACAGAACTACGATCAGTTCGTGACCGTCTCCTACGGCCTGCCGCTGCCTGAAGGCTGGTCGTACATCAACGGCGACGCGAACCCGTTCGCCTAGACGCTTCCAAGCGCCCTTTTCCTTTCCTTTCCTTTCCTTTCCTTTCCCTATGAACTGACGATTACGCCGACGCCTTGCGGGCGGCCTTCTCATCCAATTCTTCGCGGGTCTTGTGCCCGCCAAGGAAGTAGCGGAATCCAATCTTGCGGAACCACTTGTACGCAGCGCCTTCCTTGCGGGTGCGGCTGCCAAAGTACAGATGCCGGCGCGTGACCTCGCCAAGCCATTCGTCGGGAATCACGAGGTAGCGGTTGGGGTCGCTGTTGAGATCATCCACGACCTTGCGCACGGCATCCAGCGCTTCAGGCTCGCTCAGGCCGCGGGCGTCGAGGTCGGGAAGGTGCTGCTTCTCGAGAAGCGCTTCTTCCAGGACTTCCAGGAGGCGGTAGAACAATTGGCCGCGCTTCTGGGTCTTGACGGGCCGGAAATGGCGCAGCAGCAGCTTGTCATCCGCGACGATCTTCTGCACCGGACCGGCGTGGGCAAAGAACAGGGTTTGACCCAAGTTCGTGGGATCGGCGTCGCCGGCCTTGCGGTGGGCGACCAGGAATTTCTCGACCAAGGCTTGAGGATCAGGACTCAGGCGAAGGGCTTCGGTCACCGAGGATTCGATGCTTGCGCCGTTGAGGCCGGCGCGCAAGTTGCGCAGGGCCAAGTCCGCGGGCGTCTCTTCGCGATCTTCGTCCGCCGTGGCCTCGCTGACCAGTTCCTCGGCGATGTCGATGTGCTGGAACCGTTCAACCCAGCCATGGGTGCTTGCGGCTTCCAAGGCTTGTTCGGGACCACGGCGACCGACCTTGAGGCTGCTGGGCGGCATCTTGAGCAGCCGTTCATCCAGATCCTCCTTGCGGCGGGTCTTGACCATGTCCGCGACTTCCAGGTACGCTTCGTCGGTCAAATTGCGGTTCGCAATCGCGACGAGGCGCGTCTTGTCGATGACGCCTTCATCCCACAAGTCGCCAAACACCGGCGGCAGGAACAGGACGTTGCGCGCGGCGACGGCGGCATTGCCACCCTCCCATTGCTTGGTGGCCCGCGTGTGGCTCAGTCCCGCTTCGTCGCAGAAACGATTGAAGCACAAGGCCTGGGCAAAGGGATTGTCCAGGTAGGGGACCAAGTTCGTCGGAAGCTCTTCCAGGGCAAAGCGAACGGTGCGCGATTCCTCCGATTCGACGCCTTCGAGGATGGCCTTGACCGTGCCGATGGCTTTGCCAACAGGGCCTGAAACGGCCCCCTTGAGCAGCCGATCGGCCTCCTCCAACGCCTCCACGGCACGCTCGACGTGCCGCTGCAACAAGCGGTGCTGCGCCGGATTGAGCCGGGCCATCGTTTCCGCGTATGACTTCCCTGATATATACCGCTCCGTCGGCGCCCGCAGGTCCGGCAACCTCAAGGACGCGACCGGGGCTGGCGTGGCGTGTCCGTCTTTCGTGACGATTTGTACGCTGGCAAGCAACTCGTGATCACGGGCGGTGCATCAGGAATCGGACTGGGCATCAGCGAAGGTTTCGCGGCCCTGGGCGCCGATGTGGTCCTGATCAGCCGCACCGAATCCAAGTTGCAGGAAGCCCAAGCGCACCTTGATGGCCTCGGATCAGGCCAAGTGACGTACCACGCCGCCGATGTACGGGATCACGACGCCCTGGACGCCATCGCAAAGGAGACGGGCGCCCCTGATGTCTTGATCAATGCGGCTGCCGGAAACTTCCCCACGCCGTTTTCGGCCATGAGCCGCAACGCCTGGGAATCCGTGATTGACATCGTCCTGCACGGCACCGCCAACGCCACGCGCAGCTTCGGCGAAAAGATGGCCGCGCGAGGCGCCGAAGGAGCGGACGCGCCGAGCATCCTGAACATCGTTGCTGGCTACGCGTGGACCGGTGCGCCGGCTGTCAGCCACAGCGGTGCCGCCAAAGCAGGCGTCCTGAACCTGACGAAGAGCCTCGCCGTGGAATGGGCACCCCATGTGCGACTCAACGCTGTGAGCCCTGGACCCATTGGTGGCACCGAAGGCATGAAGCGTCTTGGGGAAGACCTGGGACTCGCGGACGCCGTCGTGCAGGGGACACCGCTACGCCGCATGGGCGAAGCCAAGGACATCGCGGACGCGTGCCTTTATCTGGCGAGTCCGGCGGCCAAGTACGTGACGGGCGCGTGCCTTGTCGTCGATGGCGGCCAAGATGCCATCGGGCCGTTTGGTGGGCTGTTCCAGGCGCTTCACTGAGTCATGTTGCCACAGACATTGCGCTCGCTGCAGGGCACGTCAATGGGCAGCACGGTCTCGATGAAGTCCACGTCGTTGCGTAGATTGAATCGGAGACGCCACACGTAGTCGCCACCTGGCGCCGGCCAGGTGGTCTCGTTTTTGACGTCGTGATTCTGGAAATCCCAGGAGTGGTAGAATTCCATGTGGCCGCCGGGACGAAGGACGTCCCAGTAGCTCGCGCAGCCAGGCTCTTCCTGGTATTCTCGATAGGCAACTTCCGTTCCGTTGGAGTCAATCAAGGCACTTTGCCACGGCTCGCCGCATTCAGCGCGGATGTCCAGTTCTTGACCGCCGACGTTCTCCACAAGGCTGCGTAGGCGCAGGCGCCCATCGCTGACGTCAGACCAACTGCTCATGCGCAGGCCCAAGCCGTCGTCTTGGACGACCAAGGCATCATCGGGTACCTCCGAGGGGCCAAAGCAGCCACTCAAGGTGACCATCAGGAACAGGGCGACAATGACAAGGGGGGTTTGGTTGGCCATCGTCTAGCCCTGCGTCGGCGTCCAACCGCGGGCGATGTCTTCGTCCGTGACCAAGGGAATGCCCCCGGTTTGGCGCACGTACAGCGGATGGCTGATGACGTCCTCGCGGGCCGTGAAGGTGTCACTGACCGTGGCATGAAGGAACCCATCGTGCCCAATCGTCGTCTCGAAGAAGTCGCCGAGCCGGCGGTCGCCGGAGTCGTCGCCTTGCAAGCTCGCCACTTGGCACGTGGTGCCGCTTTGGCAGATCGGGCCGAAGTGGATGGGGCTCGGCGTCAGTTCGGTCACGTGGATGCGGGGCGTGTCCGTGTTGGCTTCCAGCACGTAGGCGGTGAAGAGGAACCACGGGTCGGCGTAGGCATTGCTCGGGGTGTCGCTGAAGCCGCCGATCCAGGTGACGGCGACGCGTCCGCCGCTGCCGGCGCTGATCCAGGGCCAAATGTAGGAGCCGTTGCGCGGCGTTTCCGGACCGTAGGTGGTCACGCCGCCGAATTCGCTGTGGTCGAGTGCGGTTTGCGTGCTGTAGAAGTTGAAGTGCGGGGTCAGTTCGTGCACCCAGGGCCAGGTCAGGCCTTCATCCGGCGTCCCCCCGACGAAAAGACGACGCTCGCCTTCCGTCCAGACGACCCAGACATTGCCATCGGCGTCGAGGCCGGGTTCGGCCATGATGCGCTGGCCGCCACGGGGCACGGTTCCATTGTCGTTGGGGACGGTGCGGGTTTCCCAGGTGAAGCCCCCATCGTCGCTGACCGCGATGCCTGCCGTGCAGCCGGCGTAGATGGCGCCGGTTTCGGGGTTGGCAATCAAGTCACCGTTGCAAGGTACATCACCGCGGCGTTCCCAGGTCAACCCGTAGTCGGTGCTGGCCCGGATGTGGTGGTCCACGAAGTAGTTGGCCGTGAAGTAGAATTCATCCGCGTAGGATGCAAGCCATTGGCGGTCGTTGGGGCCGCCACTGGCCGCGCTGTTGCCGGGGAGCCACGTCAAACCGTCGTCCTGGCTGCAACTGGTGCTGCTGCTAGCCAAGGCGATCAAATCCGTCATGCAAACGGTGCCATCTTCCATCACCGTGAATTCAGGGTCGCTGACGCCCACGGCAGTGCTGCGCGGCGCATTGGGCACGGCGGCCAGGACATCGACGTGCGTCCAGGTGTCGCCGTTGTCGGTGCTGCGCCAAAGGTAGCTTTGCGCGTTTGCAGGCGTGATGATCTCGGTGCCGGGGTGCGTCGGATCTTCACTGGGGTGGTAGTGGGTCCAGCCCGGGTGGGTGCTGATCAGAATGGTGCCGCTTTGCAGGATGGCGATGACGGGCTCGCCGCCGGCGCGGACCGTGTCAATCAGGAAAGGCTCGATGAATTGGGGCGCCTCACCGACAGCCAATCCCTCGAAGCCCGTCAATGCGGGCAAGGTGACGATCTGCGGGGCCGCGTCGTCGTCTTGCGCCGGAGCGTCGGCGTCCTCGACGCAGCCTGCCAGGGAGGCCGCCAGGAAAGCGACCAGGAGCAGCTTGTGCATGGGCGGCGACCCTGGCCGGGCCGTTTAGGCCTTCTGTCAACCGCCAAGATCGAAGGCACGGGGCAGGATGTATTCACTGAGGCTTGCCAAGCCGACGGCCACCCAGACGAGGATGACGAGGGCCAGCAATCCCGAGGTGTAGGCGCCGCCGTCGACCATTTTCAGCATCCCGGCGGCCATGAACCCATGCAGGACAAGGAGGGTCAGCACGAGATCGCGAATGAGGTTCAGGTCGAAATCGAAGTTGACGGCGATGGCTTGCAGGTTGTCGTCGGCCGTGCTGACGTCTTGGGTGACCGCGAAGATGTCGCCCAAGCTACTGAGGATGCCGACCCCAAGAAAGAGAACGAAAGCCAGGCTGGCCGTCAGGCCGTACAGCGTGCCGCGAAACGTTCCCGCGGTGCTGTAGCGCGCTTTGCGCAGGTTGAGGATACGGACCACGTTGTCACTGATGATGTCGCCAACGAGCGAGGCGTCGCCACCGCTTTTGATGCCTTCAATGAACATGTCCGTGAATGCGTCGATGAGGTGGCTGCCACTTTCGGCGCTGAACCACTTCCAGGCACCGTTGTCGTCGATGCGCCAGGTGAGGCGAGCATAGAGATTCTCGACGAGGCCAGTCAGGGGCCCGAAATTGTGGGTTTTGACGCTGGCCAAGACTTCGCGGACGCTGCCACCGCGAGCCGCCGTGGCCGCACCGAGGCTACGGATGAAGGCCGCATAGTTGTCTTCGCGGCGCTTGATTTTCTCCTCCAGTTTCCCGGCGGTCCAGCCCGCCAAGGCAAGGGGCGTGACGCCGGCGGCGAGAGAGAATCCAGTGCCCGCGCCGAGAATCA
>JBMZJT010000032.1:8402-20258 GCA_049617695.1 Thermoplasmatota archaeon
CAGGGTGGGCATGATGACCAGACTCGCCGCACCTCCCATGATGAGGTGCTGCCGCAGCCGACGCCGTTCGCCAGTCATGATTTTGACGCCATGCCAGAGCCGATCGGCGGGGGTTCGCATTTTCAAAACGAAGGCCAGCAGCACCTCCATGAACAGAATGAAGCCGAGGGTGCCAATCAGCAGGCCTTGTGGGCTGGCACCGGTCAGAATGGGCGTGATGAGAGCGAAAATGGCGAGGAAGGCACCGCTCATCATGCTGGACATGTAGATGTCCTTCCACGTCTCGACTTGGTAGATGCTGGTCTCGTAGACCGTGGCGTATTCCTTCATGACGACGTCTTGCTCGCCTTTGAGGAACTTGTCGAGGGGCTGGCCCGTCTCCATGGCATGGGCGAGGCGCTCCAGGAAGTCACCGAAAATCTGGCTCGGCGTGCTGGCGCTGGCGAAGCGACACGCCTCGGGCAATGCCATTTTCCAGT
Source organism: Thermoplasmatota archaeon (assembly GCA_049617695.1). Classification (GTDB taxonomy): domain Archaea; phylum Thermoplasmatota; class E2; order JACPAO01; family JAHFTW01; genus JBFKXH01. The sequence continues at coordinate 8,882 of JBMZJT010000032.1, forward strand.
CCACAACCAAACCATGGATGCGCTTCAATTCCAAGGCCAGTGCCTTGTATTCTCGGCGCTCGGAAAGAATCCGAAACACTTCGGTCCGGGGCATGTTCGACGTGGACAAGACTCCAAAATGGGTCATGAAGAACGGCAAGGCGTTGTCGATCTCCATGCGCTTGCGATCCACCATGGAGGCAGGATAGAGGAAGATCCCTGCTCCGACAATCAGGAGGATGCCGCCCGGCACGGCGAAGGCCGCCCACGCAGGGAGCAGGCTGCCGGCGACGAAGATGGCTGCGACGGCGACGGCCACGGCAGCGGCGCCGATGGGGACGGCCCGTTTGAGGATGTAATCTCGGGGATCCATCGTCAGAATCTGGAAGCTTTCCTTCCAGGACATCAATGGCCTCCCTTGTAGTCAGATTTCGGCTTGAACGGCAGGGCGTCATCGCCCAGGTCGTTGTACTTGATCAGGAGTTGATTGACGTCGTCGAATCGCGTGATGCCGTGCTCGACCATGCCTGTGAGGACAGCGGCTCGATGTTGCAGGACACGGTAGATTTCGCTTGGATCCTCGTAGCCGTGCTGCTCGGCGATCTTCTTCTCGAGGATGAACGAGTTGTTGTTGCCCTGGAAGATGTGGGTGTCGCCACGGTCCTTGTAGCTGAACACGGGCAAGGTGATGACGCCACCATCGCGTTCCGAGTAGCCCTGAATTTCGTCGACGGCCGTCACACGCCGGATGAGCCGGCCGTCGCGGTAAATGGCCTGCTGGAAGATGGCCACGTTGAGGTTGTCCATGAAGCTCAACGGGACATTGATGGGGTCCGCACTCAGCCGTTGGATCATCTTGACCTTGTCCGTTGCGTGGAAGGTAGCGACGGTGGGGTGGCCCGTCTGCATGGCTTGGAATGCGACGTTGCCTTCTGCGCCACGGATTTCACCCACGACGATGTAATTGGGGCGGCTGCGCAGGGCGGCCTTGAGTAGATCGAACATCGTCACCCGGGCATCCACGGGCCCCGTGTCGCGCGTCAGGAGCCGCTGCCAAACGGGATGTGGGGGCCGCACTTCCGGGGTGTCTTCGGCAGTGTAGATTTTGTCGCGGGCGTTGATGAAGCCCATCAAGGCGTTGAGGGTCGCCGACTTGCCGCAAGCGGCCTCTCCACACACAAAGAGGCTCATGCCGTTTTCCAGGCAGAGCCACACGTAGGCGGCCATTTCGGCGGTCATGGTACCCCATTGGATGATCTGCGTGATGCTGATGGGGTCCGCGTGCACGCGTCGGATACTGAAACTGGGACCCTTTTTCGAGACGTCTTCGGAGTAGACGATGTTGATGCGGCTGCCATCCGGCAAGGTTGCATCGACGATGGGGCGGCTGTCGCTGACGGGGCGTCCGATGCGTTCGCTGAGGTTGCGAATGTAACCATCCAGCACATCCAAGTCGGGAAATTGGACGTTGCTTGGAATCATGTCGTAGTACTTGTGGATGACATGAATCTCATCGGTCCCGACGCCTTGGATGTCCTCCAGATAGGGGTCGAGCAAGAATGGTTGCAGAGGGCCAAATCGCGCGACATCTCGAATCAAGCGTCGCTTCATGGCATCCTGCAACGTGGCGTTGAGGTCGCCGGCGCCGCCGACTTCGTCGAACAAGGCGAGCAGGTTCTGTTCCAATTCCTCTTGGCCCTGTGGAGGCGGGCGGTACAGGGCGGCGCGGAAGATGTCCTCCCGGATGGCGGCAAGGCGCGTCAAGGTCGCCTCGTCCAGCGGGGGTTCGATGACGTGGTAGCTCAGGCCGGCTTTCGTAGGCCGCAGGTGGACGTAGTAGCCGTCGGCGAGTGGATAGAGCACATCCTGCGTGCCAAAGTCATCCTCCGCCGTCAGCTCCGCTGTCAAGACTGGCTCTTGACCCGTTTCTTCGCGGTATGCTTGCAGATAGGCGTCCAGGTACGGGCGGCGTTCGAAGTCCCGGACCTTCTTGGCGGCCGGCACCAATTCTTGGTCGCTCAACCAGGCAGCCCCCGGAATTCTTTGGGCAATTCGAACGGCAAGGCGAGATCACGTCGCCGCTGGTAGTCAAACAGCAGGTCGCGAATGTGGTGGTAGTCAAATTGTTCGCGACGAATGAGTTCTTCCAGGATCCACGTCCGTTTGTCGAGGATCTTGTAGACGTCGCGGCTGTCGTCGAGGCCGATCTTCGGCGCCACCAAGGATTCAAGGACGTAGGAATTGTTGCGGCCGCCAAACTGGAAGACATCCTTGACGGAGTCCCAGGCGAAGACTTGGCGCGTGATGGCCGTGTCACTCCGTTTGCTGTAGCCTTCAATTTCATCCACGGCCAGAACGCGCCGGAGCATCTTGCCATGGACATAGACCGCCATTTGGATGAGGACCACGTTCAGGTTGGGCATGAACGGCAACGGGACATTGATGGGATCGCTCGTGAACCGCTGGATGAGTTTGTCCACGCTGCTGGCATGGAACGTTGCCATGGTCGGGTGGCCAGTCTGCATGGCCTGGAATGCAACGGCACCTTCGGCACCACGAATTTCACCGACGATGATGTAATTGGGCCGGCTACGCAGGCCCGCTTTGAGCAGGTCGTACATCGTGACACTGCTCTCGTCGGTGCCTCGGTCGCGGGTGATCAATTGCTGCCAGTTCTTGTGGGGCGGCAGAACCTCCGGCGTGTCCTCCGCCGTCATGATTTTGCTGGCCGGCTTGATGAACGGCAGAATGGAGTTCGTCGTCGTGGTCTTGCCGCTGGCGGTCTCACCTGCGACGAACACGCTCATGCCGTATTCCAAGCACAACCACAGGTAGGCACCGATTTGGGGGCTGAACGTACCCCAAGCGGCAATCTGCGTGCAACTGATGGGCGTATCCGAGAACTTGCGCACCGTCCAACTGCTGCCGCCTTTGCTGATTTCGTCGCTGTAAATGATGTTGATGCGGCTGCCATTGGGCAGGGCACCATCCACGACGGGCGAGGATGCGCTGACGGGGCGACCCATGCGCTCTCCCATGGATTCAAGCCAACCATCCAGGGCCGCGATGTCAGCGAATGCCAGATTCGTCTCAACCATGCCGAAGACCTTGTGGACCACGTGCAATGGCTTGAGGCCCAGGCTGTGGATGTCTTCGATCCATGGGTCATGCATGACGGGCTCGATGACGCCGTGCTCAACGATGTCCCGGTACAACAGAAACCGGAATGCCCGTTCGAGGCGTGCATCCAGTTTGACGCTGGTGCGTTGCTTGCGGACATTCTTGAACGCCCGGGCCAGCAACGGCTCAATTTGCTCTTGATACGCCTCCTCTGAATCCGGCACGTCCACGTCGGGGGCATGAACGAAGGCCTCGTGCTGGACCAATTCGTAGAGTCCCTGCTCGTCCACCGTCAATTCTGGCTGGATGGCATTGTAGTGCGGAAACAGGCCATCTTCGTGCTCGGTGACATGAATGAAGATCGGGTCGCCGACCGGATAGAGCACGTTGTAGGGACGCTTTCCTTTCAAGTCCCGCGTCACGACGGGCACCCATTCCGGGTCTGGCTTGCCCGCCGCCCGAAGTTCTTCGAGATACGTGCCGACGTGGGGGTGTTCGGCCACGACCTCGTCCAGGCTCGGGGCTTGTCCAAGCAGGGCTTCGTCTGCCATCTAGACCACCGACTTGATCTCAATGACGATTCCAAGTCCTGGCTCGACACGGAAGCCGATGACTTCGCCGAATCGGCCGGCGGCGCGACTCATGCGATGCACGACGATCTGGCGGTTCGTGCTGGCGCCGGTTTGCTCCATTTTGATTTCGAGATAGACGTCGGCGGCTTCCTTGAACGTCCGTGCAACGGCATCGTTCACCTGCCCTGTCTCGAAGGTCAGGACGATGGTTCGGCCCTGGCTCGCGAGGCGTTTGAACAGGTAGAGCACGGCCTCAATTTGCTCCATGGCCGCGTAGTTGTCGCCGTTGGCCGCCAGGTGATCGCTCAGGAATTTGCTGAAGGTGTCAAAGACGACCACGTCCTTGCCGTACATGCGCCGCGCCTTGGCGATGCGTTCCAACAGTTCATCCCGCGGCGCACGCGCCCCGAGCAGGGGGTGGACCGGGATGAAGACGAGGCGCTCAGACATCAAGGCGGCTTGCAAGTCGTATTCGAGGCTCTCCATTTGTTTGAGGAACCCCGCCGTCGTGCGCTCCGTGCTGACGTAGCTGACCGTATGCTCGTGGTCAAGCAAGCCGTAGGTCATCCGCTCGCAGAGGATGCTCTTGCCGGCGCCGAATCGACCCTCGATGACAATCAGGCTTCCCTTGGGCAGGCCGCCGCCGAGGCGGTCGCACAAATCGTCCCGGTCGATGCCGAAATTCAAGGTCTTGCTCATACGTTGAACTCCAGAATGGCTTGGATTCCAGATCCAGTCACGACCGTCACGCGATGGTCGCCACTGGCCACATTCAGGTCATTGACCGTGATTTGGACCACGTCGCCCTGCGCCAATCGATCATCGTCGCTGCTTCCCAGGACGTCGAGGCTCAGGGAACTGCTCGGTTGGCCGTTGACGAGCACAGTCAGGTCATCTGTGAACAAGTCCACGTCGCCCGTGTTCTTGACGAACAGAATCGGATCGGGCGTGACATCCATGGCCAGGGGGTCGTTGATGATGGTGATGTGTGTCCGCAGGCTTTCGCTTAGGCGTCCGCCTTGGGCGCGTACATCGTCGCTGGTTTGGTTCAGGACGGTCACGAAGACGCCGGCAAATGCCGTGGCCGCCACGACGGCAGCGATGAAGAGGATGCTCTCAGAGGCGGCGCTACTGGCCATCAGACCACGCTCCCGAATACCATGTGCCCCCCGGCGGTGACCACGGCCACCCGATCTGGGTTGCTGCCCGGATTGTAGCCTTCAACGATGATCGTCGCCGTGCCAAGTGGCGCCCATACGTCGGTGTCCACGGCGTTGATGAGGGTGCTGCTGATTTGGTCCGTCACCACAACCCCATCGACCAGGACGTCGAGGCCACTCGCGTCAATTGTGCTGTCGCCCGTGTTTGTGACCACGACCACGACGGCACGCAGCGGGATGCTGTGGGTCGCACTGATGAGGCCAAGATCGGTTTGCTTCAAGGCGAGTTGGCGCGCCTCGGCGTCGCCCTGCGCCTGGCGCAGTTGTGCATTCCGATCCTGGTCTGCGTTGACGTACGTGGTGCCGCCAACGAGCGCGGCGACGGTCAGAATGGCGGCGGTTGCGACGGTGGCAAATCCCATCAGTCACCTCCAAGCCAGCGGCGGGCTTGATGTTGCCATCGGCCGGGATCGCGCTCTTCGAATCCTTGGTGGAAGAGCCGGTCCAGGAACGTCATGTTTTCCCGGTGGAAACGCGCCATGTCGGGCCCACTGAGCTCGAAGTCGCTCCACGCAATTTCGGTGGGAACGGAGACCGAGTGGGCAAGGACGGAAAGCCAGGTGTAGTCGTCCTCGCCCACCCAGCCAAGCCGTCTGTAGTGGTCTAGCAACAAGTGCGCGGCGCCTTCGGGGGCGTTTTCGGTGAGATGTTCGAGCCAGCAGAGCGCGAGGTAGGCTTCCCGGCTGCGGCCCACGGGAGCAACCGGTGGTTGGGGCGCCGGAACGTAGCGCGCCGGCGGCGGTGGCTGGTAGGTTGGCACTTCGGCAGGCTCCGGATGCGGGGCCGGTGCTTGGGCAGGAGATTCGGCCGGGGGCTCGTCCGGGACCGGCGCAGCTTCTGGTTCTGCGTCCAAAGGAACCGGCGTGTCGAGGTCCGGACGGACAACTTCGCTGCCTGGGCGTCGGTCACGCTTCTTTTCTCGCAGGGACTGAATCAGTTCATCCGCTTCGTGGCGACCTTCGAAGACCTGTTCTTCGGTGTCTTCCAGGAAGGGATTGTACTGGATGCTCAGGAGCTCACTCAGCTGCAGGAGGTTGCCCATCCGGTCTTCCATGCCGTTGAACTTCTGGGCGACGCCTTCGATCTGGTCCTTGGCAGCCGACATGGCTTCCATTTGATCGCGCATGTCTGCGAGTTGCCGGCGCAGTTCGTCCATTTCCTGGGCGCGCAGCTCGGCTTCGGCGTCCGATTCCGGCTCCTCAGGCGCTTCGGGCATCTCGGGGGCATCTTCCGGTCGCGGGGCCTCGGGGGTGGGGTCGCCGGCGGGCTCGGGCGGCGCGGATTCCGATTCAGGTTCCGGGGCTGGCGGCGTTGGTTCCTCTGCTTGCTTGGCCTCGGCCTTGCCCTTGCGACGCGGCCTGCGACCGCGTTTGGGCTTGGCCTTCTTGGCCGGCTTGGCAGCTGCATCGTCCTTGAGGGCACGGCGCAGTTGCTCATCAGAGGGAGCTTCGCTCATTGGACACCTGGCAGGCAAGGCCATGGAACGGTCTGACGCGCTCCAAGGTCACGGGAAAGAAGGGAAAAAGTCGCGTTGTCAGCCTAGCTGAGTTCCATAATCAGCTTGCTTCCGTAGCTGTTGGGCGTGTCGAAGGCGACTTCGACTGGGTTGCCCACTTCGGGGAGCATGGTCAGCTTGACGTCATCGCGGGGCGAGAATTCCATGTTGATGCCCGCGGTGCTGTCCAGGTCAATGTCAATCTGGACCAGATCACCCTCATTCATGACGGGGCCAGCGGCACTGAAGCTGCTGTCGGCGTCGCGAATGGCACTCGCGGCGAACGCGGTCGCGCTGGCAGCGGTGGCGCTGTAGTCCAACGTGATGAGTTCGGTGCCGTCGGTGACCTGGATTTTCAATTGTTCCAGGTCCACTTCAGAGGCGCCAGGGGCCAATGCCACGAACACTTGCAGGTCTTTCAAGCCCGCATCGGACGTGGCATCTCGAACACCGACGACTGAAGTGATGTCCAGATTACTGGCCACCTGCTCCGTCGCGTCGCTGCCGGTTTTGGCCGACTTCTCTTGCAAGTCGCTGCTCGTACTGATCAGCACACCTGCGGCAATGGCCGCCACCAGCACGGTCGCAATGAACACGATCATCGTGCCAATGCCGACCTGGGCGGCGGAGTCGTTCTTCAAGGTCTTGCGTCGGGATTCCATGGGAACACCAAACCAAACGTTGTGCCCGGTCACGCATATAACCCGGTCCGCGGGGCTGCGGGGCCAAGGGCCCACACAGGTCCAAGGGGAAGAGGGGAGGAAGGGGAGAATCGGCCCTAGATGTCGATGACGAGGCGGTCGCCGTAACTGTTGGGCGTGTCAAATCCAAGACGTACGGGATTGCCGACTTCGGGCAGCATCGTCAGAACGATGTCGGTGCGGGGCTCCCATTCCATGTCCAATCCCGTGGCGGTCGTCAAATCCAGATGGATGGCGACCAAATCTCCACTGTTCATGACGGGCGTCGCCGCGCTGAAGCTGCCATCCACGTCGCGGATGCTGACGGCGCTGTACTCTGTTGCGCTGGCCGTGGCGGCATAGGCAATCGTCGTCAGGGCGCTGCCGTCGTTGATCTGGATGCGCATCTGATCCAAGTCCACTTCAGAGGCGCCCGGGGCCAACGCGACGTAAATGTCAAAGGATTGCAGACCGGCATCACTGGTGGCCGTCCGCGTTCCTCGTGCGGCTTCGATGGCGAGATTGCTGGCCACTTGTTCGGTCGCGTCGCTGCCGGTTTTGGCGCTCTTGCTTTGCAGGTCGCTGCTCGTGCTGATCAAGACGCCTGCGGCGATGGCAGCCACCAGGACCGTTGCGATGAACACAATCATCGTGCCGATGCCCACTTGAGCGCTCTCAGAATCCGGTTTCCGTTCCATGGTGACCAAGGGAAGGTGCACGCGTGGACGCTTAGAACAGAAGGGCCGACCCCGTCGGGCACGGGCCCTGGACGCCATCGTGTCCAAGGGAGCACGCGCCTGGAGGCCCCAAGGGACGTTTTGGGCCTCAACCAAGCACGGACAGCGTCGTGATGCCGTCGCCAATGTAGGCAGGCACCTGCAAGGTGGCCTGGCTACTGCCCACTTGGACCGCGGGCCGATTCGGGATGTTGTCGGGATCGACCGGTGCGATGAATTCGACGAGATCGCCACCGTTGATGCGAGGCGGATCCTCCTGAAGCGAGCCATCCGCATCCCGGAAGACGGCCCATTCAGGGGAATCCAGGATGCCGTCCATGTCAAACATCATGGCGGAGAAGGGGACGGATGTACTCCGCGCGGCAGGGCCTGCGATGACATGGATTTCCAGCTGATCCCCTTTCCAGGCCAGATGGGCGGTCTGCACGGAGAACGCAGGATCTTGGTCGGCGGCTCGGTTGGCTGCGGCTTGTGTATCCTGTCCGATGTCCTTGCTGCCGAGCACGAAAACCCAGGCACCCATAGCGAGGCCGGCGACGACGGCGACGGCCAAGATGCCGGCGACGAGCATCGCCTTGGAGCCTCGGACATCCCGGGGCATCTAGGTGGGCGGGTCGTCCGGCAGGTGCTTGTCAAAGTAGGCGTCCAGGGCGTGCTGCATCGTGGCACTCAGGGATTGCCCATTGAGCAACCGGTGCTGATGCAGGCGCAGGTGGAGGTGCAAGGGTACGTGCACCTTGAATTCCCGGAGCCTGTCCATGTCATCCATCCAGTCTAGGTGTCGTCGCCATCCCATACATAAAGCAAGGGCCGGGTCCAAGGGGACCTTCGGACCTGCCCCCGAAACGGCCTCCGAGGTCAGGGGATAAATGTTCTGGATTCCAGTCATATATTGTGGAGCGAGGGACAATGTGCTTGTGTCCTGCGGGGCACAGGTGAACAAAGATGGTAACGACCGACGAACTCATGGGCATCAAGAAACCGGACATGAACGAAATGAAGGAAGTGAAAGTGAAACTTCCCGTTCGGCAACTCTTGAAGCTCCACTACATGAAGTTGACCAGCAGCCGCACGTTCTCCGACGTCGTGTCGGAAGCCCTTGGTGACTACTTCGGCAGCCTCGAAGGTGGCCAACCTGAAACGGCCTAAGCATGGCCCCGCCGGGTCTCCTGGCCGTCGTGGGCATCGTCGCCGTGACCGGCGCCGGCTTGGCCCTCATCGCCCAGGAAGAGCCATCCCAGGAGTCCGCACCGGTTCATGACACCGAACCACCGGACCCCGACCCCCTCGACCCACTTGATCCAACACCCATTTGCAACGACCACAACGCAACGCAGGATCTCTGCGACTTCGATGGCCCCCTGACCTGGCCGGCCACGTGACATGGACCCGGAACCTTTGGCAGCGAAGCGGACCCAACCCTGATGTAGGGGCGCAAAGTCGAGCGCCTGTGCTGGAATTCCATCCCTTACAGGAGCGCCGTGCGTCGGTCGCTGAGATCCAGCGCTTGCTCCACGCATTCCAAGAAATTCTGGCCCGCGACGGCATGGCCGATATGGACGAATACGGCGACATGCTGAAGTGGGCACTCCCAAGCCGGGACGGCTGGTGCCGCTACTTCCACGCATACCACGAGAGTTTCTGCTCCTGGGACGACCGCTTCTATGGCACCATCCATGACCACGGCGGCCGCATCCGTGGCACCATTCTCATCGGCGCCTTGGATCACGGCATCTACGAAGCCACCGTCAATCCAGACGGCACCCACGCCCACCAAGGCACACGATACAACCTCGTGCGCCACAACCAACGCCAACCCGCCGGCACGACGTACGAATTGGCGCCACGCGTCGCCCACTGGCCCAAGCCAAACGGATGGACGGTGACGTACTTCGAAGAGGAAGACAACGGCGAGATGGGCGACCTCGTAATCCTCGACGACGCGCAGACGGACGCCTTCAACTGGGAACAAGAGGACGCCGACGCCAGGCTTAGCGAACTACAAGATCTGGTCACCCAACACCTGGAACACATCACGGCCGGTTGACGGCACCCACCAAGTCCATCGATGGTCAGGCGGCGGGCGCCAACCGCGCAACCTCAATCCAAGTTCGCGTGGCTTCATCGCCGGCAACGTAGGCAACCCAGGTTTCTTCGCCATCCCCGGCGATGCCCAAGTATTCGCGTCGGTGGACGCCCGGATTGATGGGGCCGCTGTCGGGAACGATTTCATCGATGAGGACGCCGTTCTCAAACACGGCCGCCACCAATCGCTCGCCCCCAGGCCAGCCCTCATCGTAGAACGCCACAATGGACCGACCCGCCGCATCCACGCGACCCGCGGGCAGCAGTTGCATGCCGCTGCGTTGATCTGCGAAGCGATCCGGCGTGGACCACGTCGCGCCACCATCCTGGGTCCGCGTGATGTACACTTGGCTGGGGTCCGAGCCGTCGGAACCCACGTAGAAGGCAGCCTGGGTTTGCTGCGGATCGGCGAAGATGGACCCGTAGCGGGGAAACACAGTCGGCCCCAATTGCACGGGATCACCGAAGGAACGGCCATTGTCGTGACTGGTGCGCACGTATTGCTCGTTGGCAGGCGGACTCAGCGGGCCCATGTCGAGCTGGTAGATGTGGCTGTACGCAATGTGCACGATGCAGTCGCCGGGCGCCGCAATGGTGGTTCCCTGAAACGCCGTATGGGCTTCGGGCGCCGCTGCCAGATCGATGGGTTCACTCCACGTCACGCCCCCATCGGTGCTGCGCGTGTACTTGAGGAAGGTCGAAAAGCCCACGAACTGCGTCCAAGTGAAGTGAATCGTGCCGTCGGCGCCGACGTGGAGCCACTCCTTGTCATTCAGCAAGCCATAGGGTGCGCCGGCGCCGCGTTCGAACAACAGCACCGGACTCCACGTGGCTCCATCATCCAGACTGCGCGTCACGAAGACATGGAAATTGAACAGCACGGGATCGGTGCCCCCTGGCCCAATGCCTTCCGTGGCCACGCCCGCCAGGTACAGGATGCCATCCGGTGCATAGGACAGCACCACATCCCCCGCATTGGCGATGCGACCCAGTGGATCATGCGCCGCGAAAATCTCCGGCGGCAGGGGCGCAGACGACCACGTCGCACCACCATCCACGGAGCGATGAATCTCGATGTGCGACCGACGCTCCTGCCCAACGGGCCCCCCATCCATCAGGAGAAAGTCGCCCACGACAACCTTGGCAGAAGCCCCCGTACCCCGCACCGCAATGCTTGGTTCCACAGGGAATTCACTTGCGTGGCTCAGCTGATGGACGGGACCAAACTCAAGTGGCGCCAATCCGGAAGCGCCTCCCGCCGCGGGCCCCGAAGGCGCCATCACGGACGGATCCAAGGACCACGGCAGCAACAGGCAAAGCGCCACGAGAAGCAACCGGAGCCAACGCATGCGCGCCAATTGCCGGGGCGCGTCAAATATCGTGCCCCCGCAATATCAAGACCCGACCTCGCCCGCCGAGGCCCTACTGGGTCAGCGAAAAAGGAGTGCTCCCGCCGGGATTTGAACCCGAGTCGTTGGCTTGAAAGGCC
>JBMZJT010000033.1:0-10836 GCA_049617695.1 Thermoplasmatota archaeon
GGACACGCAGGGGCTTCTGCTTGCCGTCCCCGATGACGTGGGCACCGTACTCGCCCTTGCTGTGCTCGATGCGGGCGTAGGATTCACCCTTGGCCTTGACCCGCAGCAGCTTGCCGCCAGCGTAGGCGGGGTTGATGTGCAGGCCGTCAAGGTTGCCGTCACGCAGCTTGGCCATGACTTGCTCGAGGATGCGGCAGGTCTGCTTCATTTCCTCCCAGCGCACCAGGAGACGACCGTAGCAGTCGCCCATGGTGTTGGTGGGCACGTCGAAGTTGACCTTGTCGTACACGCTGTACGGCGCGACCTTGCGCAAGTCGTGGGCGATGCCCGTGGCGCGCAGCATGGGGCCGGTGACGCCCCATTCGAGGGCGCGTTCCCGGTTCAGAGGGCCGGTGCCGGTGAGGCGGCTGACGATGATGTCGTTCTTGCGCAGGAGGCGTTGGTACTCGTCAATCTGGGCCGGCATCTTGGCGATGAATTCGCCGACGCGGTCCAGGTAGGTGGGATCCTCGGGGAGGTCGTACTTGACGCCGCCAAAGCGCATGTAGTTGAACGTGAGGCGGGCGCCACACAGTTCTTCGAGGAAGTTGAGCGTTGTTTCACGTTCACGCAGGGCGTAGAAAATGGGCGTGATGGCACCCAAGTCCATGAAGAACGTGCCCATCCACAGCAAGTGGTTGGCGAGGCGGCTCATCTCATTGGCGAACATGCGCAGCCATTCAGCGCGCTCGGAGACGACTTGTTCGTCGGGGCCGCCCAGGAGTTGCTCCACGGCAAGGGCGTAGCCGTGGTTGTTGTGCATGGCACTGAGGTAATCCATGCGGTCCGTGAGGGGCATGAATTTGGCCCAGTTCATGCCCTCGGCGAGCTTTTCGCTGCCGCGGTGCAGGTAGCCGACGATGGGTTCGACGCTGTGAACGATTTCACCATCGAGCTTGAGCTTGAGGCGCAGCACACCGTGGGTGGACGGGTGCTGGGGACCCATGTTGAGTTCCATCAGGTGGCGGCCGTCGACTTGGGTGACGCCGACCACGCTGGGGGTGCTGGCAGGGCTGATGCCGGGGATGTTTACCACGAGCCTTCCTCCTGGGTTTTGACGACGATGTCTTCGCCTTCGCGCATCGCGACGAACTGCTCCGGTTCGGCGTAGTCGTGACGCTGCGGGTGGCCGCTCCATCCTTCGGGTAGGAACATGCGGCGCAGATCGGGGTGGCCTTCGAAGCGGATGCCGTACATGTCGTACATTTCGCGTTCTTGCCAGCCGGCGGCGGGCATGAGATCGACGAGGCTCTGGACTTGGGGTCCAGGTTCATCGGGCGCTCCGAATTCGAGGGGGACGCGCAGGCGCAGTTCGGCGAAGTCTTCCGGCGTGTCGGCGACCTTGACGAAGGCGTAGAAGACGCCGGCGCCGTTTTTGGGCGTGTGGTAGCCGGAGAGGCAGCTGAGGATGCGGTAGCCGAGTTGCTTGGCGCGGGCGGCGACTTGGAAGATGGCGTCGGGGGCGACTTCCGTGATGGGGGTGCCGTCTTCCATGATGGCGTAGCCAGTGACGCCTTCCATTTGGGCCAGGTCGGCGTGGTCGCCGGTGGGTTGGATGGTGGGTTCGTCGGACATTAGAATCCAAGCTCCAGGAGGTTGTTCTGGTCGCGGATCTTGGCCTGCAGTTTCTGGAGGCCGTCCAGGAGGGCTTCGGGGCGCGGGGGGCAGCCCGGGATGTAGACGTCGACCGGGATGATCTTGTCCACACCTTTGACCACGAAGTAGCTGTCTTGGTAGGGGCCGCCGTTGATGGCGCAGGCACCCATGGCGATGACGTACTTCGGTTCGGCCATCTGGTCGTAGAGGTTCTTGATGCGGGGCGCCATCTTCTTGGTGACGGTGCCCGGGACAATCATGAGGTCGCATTGGCGCGGGCTGGCGCGCATGACTTCGCTGCCGAAGCGGCTCATGTCATGGGTGGGAGTTGCGACCGTGCTGATCATTTCAATGGCGCAGCAGGCCAGACCGAAGCCGAAGGGCCAGAGGCTGTTGCTGCGACCCCAGTTGACGGCCTTGCTGAGCACGGTCAGCAGGAGGCCTTCCTTCTGTTCTTCGACGACGATGGGAATGCGTCCGGGGTCGTCGTTGGCGGGGTCGTAGGCGGGGACATCGTCGGCGCCGGCGGCCTGGATGGCCTCTTCGGCGACGGCGACGGATTCGTCGTGCTCAGGCATCGAGAGGCCTCCAGGAGAGGAGCTTCTTCTTCAGCTCGTAGAAGTAGCCAATGAGGATCAAGGCCACGAAGACCATGACCGCAATGATGGGGCCCCATTCGAGGCCCTGGAATCGCAGGGCAAAGGGCACCAGGAACATGACTTCGACGTCGAAAATCAGGAACGTCAAGATGTACATGTAGTACTGGATGTCGATCGGGCCACGCGCCCCGGGGGTCGCCTTCTCACCGCACTCGTAGTTGGTGAGTTTGTTGACCGAGGCCCGGTTGGGACCCATGAACTTGTTGCCAAGGAGCGTTACGAGTACCAAGAGGAAGCTCACAACGCCCAGAATGGCCAGTGGAACATATTCAGCCGCCACGTCCGCCATATATAAACCCCAAGAGGTGGGTCCGCCGACGGGGGTGTGCCATATGAACCCTCCCCTTGCCTACGTCCACTGGAACCCAAGGTTTCATGGCGATGGCGGGCCTCGAAGCGGCGTGACCTTGGCCGACCGACTTCGGGCCCGCATCGAGGCGGACGGCCCCATGCCTTTTGCCGATTGGATGGCGGCCTGCCTCTACGACCCAGAGGGCGGCTACTACATGCAGGCCCGCCAAAAGACGGGAACCGGCCAAGAGGCCGATTTTGCCACGAGCCCGAAGCTCCACCCGTTCCTGGCGCAATGTGTTGCCAGGGAGGCGGAGGGTTTGTGGGAGGCCCTGGGGCGGCCAGCTGATTTCCAGGTGGCTGAATTTGGCGGTGGCGAGGGCGATTTGGCCCGCGACGCCCAGGCGTGGCTTGCCGAGCACAGCGATTTGACCTGCGATTGGCTGCACATCGAAATCAGCCCCGACCACCAAGCGAAACAAGGTGGCCACCAAGCGCCGGCGCTTCCCGATGGCTTTGTCGGCCTCGTCGTGGCGCATGAGTTCATCGACGCATTGCCCTTCCACGTGTTCCGGCGCACGGAGTCCGGTTGGGATTCGTTGTACGTGGCCGACAGTGAGGTCTGGCAACCCGTCGAGTTCGAGGGACCCCCCGTGCGACCGGGCACGCGGATGGAGTGGATGGACCGGGCGGCGGCGTGGCTTCGTGACTTGGCCAAGATGGCCGCAGGCTCGGTTCTGGTCATCGATTACGGCCGGGAGGGCCCGAGCCATGATTCCCTGCGCACCTTCCGCAACCAGCAGGATGCAGGGAGTGCCTTGGAGGATCCGGGCTCGAAGGACATCACGGCGAATGTGGACTTTCGTCAATTGCGCGCCTGGGCTGAGGAAGCGGGCTTCGTCGCGCCGGAGTCGCAGAGTCAGGAGTCGTGGCTCCTGGAGCATGGCATCTTGGAGGAGTTGAATCGGATTGGCCGCGAGGATCTAGAGGATGCGAGTTCCTACTTGCGTTTGCGCCAGTTGTTGTTGCCCACCGCGATGGGGCAAGCGTTTCGCGTGGCGCGGTTCGGGAAGCGCACGGGTTAAGACTGAGGCCCAAGTCGGCGGCCGCAAGGCAGTCGTTCGCGGCTGCCCCACGCAGGATTGGTCTAGGGGTATGACTTTGGCCTTCCAAGCCAATAGCACGGGTTCAAATCCCGTATCCTGCACTTCGGAGCGCAGCGTAGAAGGGCAGGTACGGATTTGCCCGAGCGCAGCGAGGGAGGGCCCGATGCGCGCCAGCGCATTGGGTTCAAATCCCGTATCCTGCACTTCAAAGCTCGACGCGTGAGCGGAGCGAGCAAGGAGAGTTTTGGAGTGCCGAGGCTGCCCGCTTGCGGGCTGCCGAGTGCACCAAACTCAGGTTTTCGTAGCGCCCATACCAATTGCCCACGCTTCCCGCACCCCACCCCCGCAATCCTTTCCATGTCACCGTTGCCCTGCGGTTTGTGCGCCTCGCGTTCCTGCTCATTGCCACCACCCTTGCCGGTTGCCTCGGCCCGTCGGACAATCCGTCGACGGCGCCGGATCAAAGCGATGTCGTGCTGACCGGTGCGACGTTTTGGACGGGCGGCTCGCCCCGCTTCGTGGAGGCCATCGCGATTCGGGATGACCGCATCATTGCCACGGGCACTTTGCAGGATGTGCTGCGCGTGGCCCCGGGCGATGTGCGCGATTTGGGCGGCGGCATGGTGGTGCCCGGGTTCCATGACACCCACAATCATGTGTTGGATGCCGTGGTGGGCAGCTTCCAAGGCACGCTGTTTGGCAGTGACCCGCACGCGCACGCCCCGACAACCTTTGACCCTGTGCAAGGGACGGCGATGCAGCAAGTGACGGCGTCGATCCACATTTGCCACTGGGGCGTCCAGCATACGGAGAGCGACGTGGAAGCTCAGCAAACGTGGCCCATGTTGATGCCGGATGTGTTTGGCCCCAACCTGGCGCGCGACAGTTGCTATCTTGGCCTGCTCAACGAACCGCCGTCGGATGCGGATTTGATGGCCCGGTGGCAGGCGATGGAGGCGGCGTCGGCCAGTTACGGGATCACCCACAATGTCCAAGCCGGCATGGACCCGGACGTGGCCGCCCGCTTCCTGGCAGACGACCCCTCCTTGCGCTGGAGCATCTACCTCTGGCCCGAAGGCATCGAAGCTGGCTACGTCACCGGCGAAGGCACAGATCGCGCGCGGATTCTCGGCGTCAAGATCTACACCGATGGTTGGCTCGGACCCCGGACGGCGGCGATGCATGCCAATTACGGCGATCGGCCGCACAATGGCTTCCAATTCTATGACCAAGACAGCTTGGATGCCATCGTGCAAGCCGCACGGGATCAAGGGCTCAAAGTCACGGCGCACGCCATCGGCGACCGCGCCGTGGATGCCATTTTGACGGCTTACGAGCGCAGCGACGAGACGCAGTGCATGGGTGGCCCGACGTGCGGCGATCCTCGTTTCAGCATCGAACATGCAAGCGTCGTGCAACCTGGCAGCCTCGACCGATTGGTGGCCTTGGATGTGGTGCCAAGTGTCCAATTGTCGTTCCCGACGAGCGACGCCCATTGGATTGACCAGGCCCTCGGAGAAGGCGCGGGCCTGCCCTACCCGTGGGCGACCATGCGCGAACTGGGTTTGCGCATTGGCGGCAGCAGCGATTGGCCCATCGAAGTTTTGTCGCCGCTCTGGGGTATCGAGCGCGCCGTGACGCGGCAAGAGGTCGATGACACCTTGCCTCAAGCCTACCAGCCCGGGGAGGCCGTCGACATCGATGCCGCCCTGCGGATGTTGACTGTGGATGCTGCCTACTTGGCGTTCATGGATGACGTCGGAACGCTGGAACCGGGCATGAAGGCCGATCTGGTCTGGCTGGAAGATGACCTGTTTGCGATTCCCGCCGGCGACATCGCGGACGTGCAGGTCTTGGAGACGTGGGTCGACGGGGAACCCGTGTTCGTCTATTCCTGAGCAAATTCCTTGCGGTAGACGTTGAGCAGCGTCACGAAGACGGACAGCACCAGGGGTCCGAGGACGAATCCACTGAAGCCGAAGACCACGAGGCCACCCAAGACACCCAGCAGGACGACGACGGGGTGGACTTGCGCCCGGCTGCCAATGAGTTTGGGCCGAATGATGTTGTCCATGGTGCTGACCAAGACAGCACTGTAGACGAGCAGCCCAATGCCATCAAAGGTGCGCCCCAGGATGATGAGGTAGATGCCCCAGGGACCCCAAATCAGCGGCGGCCCAATGACCGGCAGCAACGCAAGGATGAACGTGATGACGCTCCAGAAGGCGACGTTGGGCACGCCGAAGATCCAGAAGCCGAACGCCGCCAGGGCAGCTTGAATCAGCGCCGTGAGGACTTGGCCGTACATGACGGCGTGAACGACGAGTCCCACCTCGTGGAACAGCAGGTCGCGGTGGGCTTCCTGCATGGGCAGCGTCCCGTGGACCCAGCGAATCAGCCGCTCTCCGTCGATGGTGGCGTAGTACTGCACGTACAGGAGCACGAAGATGCCGATGATGCCTTCACCCAAGACGCGGACCAAGTCCCGGGTGGCATCCCCGGCGAATTGGTTCAGCGTCGGCACAATGGCTTGCAGGAAGCCACCACCGTTGGCGCTGTCGGGCGGCGTGCGCCCCATGCGTTCGTAGATGCGGCGTTCGGCGTCTTGCAGGACCGCTTCCAGGTTTTGCACATTCAAGCTGGCGGCGATGGCCGTCAGTTCCCGGACCAGTTCGGCAATCAGGAAGCCAAGGGG
Source organism: Thermoplasmatota archaeon (assembly GCA_049617695.1). Taxonomy (GTDB): domain Archaea; phylum Thermoplasmatota; class E2; order JACPAO01; family JAHFTW01; genus JBFKXH01. The sequence continues at coordinate 6,387 of JBMZJT010000033.1, forward strand.
CACCAGGACCGTCGCCCCGATGATCAGCAACAGGGTCAGCGCGGTGAGGGATTTGCTGCGCAGTTTGGGCAGCATTCGCTTGTACAGGGGATGCGTCAGGTAGGCTAGGAACAAGCCGATGGCGACGTAGTCACCAAAGACGCCGACGATGCGCAGGCTCAGCCAGGCCATCAAGAGAACGAGGGCCAAGAGGAACCAGGGGCTGAGACGGCGCTTGCTGAGCATCGACGGGCGGGGTAGGGGCGCCGGGGCTAAGACTTGCCCTTGGCCTTGGCGTCGATCATTTCGGCGGCTTGTTCCAGGGTGACCTTGGCGCTGTCCATGTCCTTGGGCAGGCTGGCGTTGGTCTTCTCGTGCTTCAGGTACGGACCGTAGCGGCCATCGAGGAGTTGGATGGGTTTGCCACTCTTCGGGTGCTTGCCCATTTCCCGCAGGACCGTGGGGCCGCGGCGGCCGCCTTTGGGTTTGGCCAGCAATTCGAGGGCGTCCGTCATGGTGACGGCGTCCATTTCGAGGCCTTTGGGCAGGCTGCGGTAGTCCTTCTCGCTGCCGCGTGCCAACATGACGTACGGGCCAAAGCGGCCCAGACCGACGCTAACCTCGCCGCCGTCGGGGTGGACGCCGAGCTTCTTGGGTAGGCTCAGGAGGAACAGGGCTTCGTCGAGGCTCGCCGCATCGAGGTCCTTGCCCTTGGGCAGGCTGGCGCGCTTGGGCTTCTTCTTGCCCTCATAGTCGTCCGCGTCGCCGAGCTGGTAGTAGGGGCCGAAGCGACCAGTCAGGACGTACACCGGGAGGCCCGTGTCGGGGTCTTTGCCGAGGCTTTCGGGGCCTTCTTTGGCTTGCTTCAGGAGTTGCTGAACCGCGTCGCCGGTCAATTCGTCGGGCGTCAGGGTTTCCGGGATGCTGGCGCTGTGGCGTTCGTCGCCTTCTTCCAGTTCCACGTAGGGCCCGAAGCGGCCGATTTTGACCGTGAAGTCGCCGTCGAGGTCGCCCAAGTCGATGATGCGGGCTCGGGCCGGATCCATGGAATCCATCCGCTCCGCGACGAGTTCTTTCAGGCCGTCCTTGGCAAGGAAGAAATCGGTCAGGAATTGCACCCAGTCGGCGTCGCCGGCGGCGATTTCGTCGAGCTGCTCCTCCATGGTCGCGGTGAAGCGCGTATCCACGAGCTGGGGGAAGTGCCGTTCCAGGAGGCCCGTCACGGCGAAGGCGGTGAAGCTCGGGACGAGGGCCTTGCCCTTGAGCACGACGTAGCCCTTGCTCTGGATGGTGTCCAGGATGCTGGCGTAGGTACTGGGCCGACCGATCGCTTCGTCTTCGAGTGCCTTGACCAGCGTCGCTTCCGTGAAGCGCGCCGGCGGCTTGGTTTCGTGGCCTTCGGCGTCGACGCCATCACACGACGGGGTTGCGCCGACGGCCAGGGCCGGAAGTTCGCCGTCGTCATCCTTGCGCTGCGGGTACGCGGCGCGCCAGCCGGGGAAATCGGTCTTGCGGCCACGGGCGACGAAGGTCGCTTCCTCGCAAGCCAAGGTGACGGTCGTGGTGGTGAACCGCTCCGGCGCCATTTGGCTGGCCAAGGTGCGGTTGTAGATCAGGGCGTAGAGGCGCAGTTCATCGCCGGAGAGGCCGCTGCCTTCGGGCTTGGCAAAGACGTCGCCGGCGGGGCGAATGGCTTCGTGGGCTTCCTGGGCGCCTTCCTTGTTCTTGCCAAATTGGCGTGGCCCCGCGAAGTAGGATTCGCCGTGGTCACGGATGATGGCCTGCTTGGCGCCTTCCAGCGCTTCGTCGCTCAGGAGGGTGCTGTCCGTACGCATGTACGTGATGTGCCCTTCCTGGTAGAGCCGTTGGGCAATCTGCATCGTGCGCTTGGCACCGTAGCCGAGGCGGTTGTTGGCTTCTTGTTGCAGGGTGCTGGTGATGAACGGCGCAGCAGGGTTGCTGTTCTTCTGTTGGGCATCGACGTTCGTGACCTGCCAGGTGCCAGTTTGGCAGCGATTGGCGAGGTCGCGGGCCTGGGTTTCTTCGAGCAGGAGGACATCTTTGCCTTCGGCGATCTTGCCGGTGTCCTTGTCGAAGTCCTTGCCGGTGGCGATGCGTTTGCCATCGACGTGGGTCAGGCGTGCATCGAAGCGGCCGGCGTGGTCGAGCCGGGCGAGCAAGTCCCAGTAGCTGCCCGTGACGAAGGCGCGGCGCTCCCGTTCCCGTTGGACGACCAGGCGCACGGCAACCGATTGCACGCGGCCGGCACTCAGGTTGCCACCGACTTTCTTCCAGAGAAGCGGGCTCAAGCTGTAGCCGTAAAGCCGATCGAGAATGCGCCGCGTCTCTTGGGCTTGGACCAAGTCCGTGTCCATGGGGCGGGGATTTTCGAGGGCCTTGAGGACCGCCTTCTTGGTGATCTCGTTGAACACCATCCGCTTGACGGGGACCTTTGGGTTGAGGGCCTCAACCAAGTGCCATGCAATGGCTTCTCCTTCACGGTCCTCATCCGTTGCCAGGTACAGCTCGTCGGCGTCCTTGAGTTTCTTCTTGAGCGCCGTGATGACCTTGCCTTTGCCACGGATGGTGATGTAGTGGGGCTTGAAGCCGTCCGTGTAGTCAACACCGAAGTCGGCCCACTCCTTGTCCTTGTGTGCGGCGGGCACTTCGGACTTCTTGGATGGCAGATCCCGGATGTGGCCGACGCAGGAATCCACGACGTAACCAGGGGGCAGGAACTGCTGGATCTTCTTGATCTTGGTCGGCGACTCGACAATGACCAGCTTCACGGTGCCCGGTCCATGGCTGCATGCTTGCCAAAAGCGTTCCGGGAGGGGCACCGCGTGGCACCCCCGTAGGGGGTGTGGCTCAGGCGAATCCCGTCAGGCCGTCGAGGTGGTCGTCGCCGGTGTAGTCGAGGACCCAGAGGCCCGTGGCGCGGTCGGTGCCGTAGATGTAGCCGTCGGCGACGTTGACGTCCCACGTGTTGAGCACAGCGTTTTGGGTGATCGCGGTGTCTTGGTCGATGGGGGTGCGGGTCAGGTGGAAGCCCTTGATGGCGCCCCATAGGTCGCCTTCGAGCATTTCCTTGAAGCCGAGCACCCAGACGCCGCCGTGGTTCATGGTGAGGTACACGTGGACGTCTTCCAGGGGCACATCGGGGCCGGTGGGCGCCACTTGCCATTGGTGGGTGGTCAGGTAGAGACCCTGAGATTCGTGTTCGTTGGGGTGGTACCATTCGCCCACCAATTGCGGCGTGGCCGGGTCGGTGGTGTCGAGGACCCAGAGGCTCGGGACGACGCCGCCGTAGGTGTATTCCGGGCTCGCGATGACGTAGGGCGTGCCGTTTGCCCAGAAGCGCATCGCCGTGTGGACGTTGCCATCGTAATGGGTTGCGCCTTCCCCGTTCCAGGCACCCACTTCGACCGCTTGGGGCGCGTCGGTGATGTCGACGAGGCGCATGCCGTCGTTCCAGTGGCTGACGGTCATCCAGAGGGTGCCGTCGGGGTCTTGGGTGATGGTCATGTCGTGGGGGCCGCTACCCAGCACGGGGTTGAGGACGCAGCCCGTTGGGACTTGGCACGTCGGGTCGCCGGCGGGGAGCCAGCGGCTGCTAGGCGTCGGCACGCCGTCCAGGGTGGGCAGGTAGTCGACGAAGCCCAGGGGCACGAAGGTGCGGTCTTGGACCTCTTCGAAGCCCCAGACGCGAATGTTGGCGCTCACGCAGACGACGACAAAGGTGGTGCCGACGTATTCCACTTCGAGCATGTGGCAACCGCCTTGGGTGTCCGGGATGGTGAACATGTAGCTGGGGTTGCGAGGATCTTCCAAGTCGTACACCGTGAAGCCGCTGTTGGCGGTCAGTTCGGGCAGTTCGCTGGCCTCGCCGGGGCCGACGAGGAGGCCTTGGCTGGCCGTGACCAGGAAGCGGGCATCGGGGCTGAGCTTGACATCAACGAGGTACACGCCGGCCTGTTCGATGGCGCTCAGCACCTGCGGGTCGGTGCGGTTGCTGATGTCCAGGACGTACGCGGTGGGGGTTTCGCCGCCGGCGCCGAGGACCGCAACGGTGGCCAAGTCGTAGTCGGCCAGGACGTCCAATTCACCGATGTACCCGTGGGGGTCGGGGCTGCCGTCTGCGGCAAAGCGCAGGGGCGTCTGACCGACTGCGTACAGGTCGCACGTACGGACGTTGTACGTCGAGAAGTCCCAGGCGAGTTCCCGCTCGTCGACAATCGGATCATCCGTGGTGTTGAGGATGCGGACGTTGGCGTCCTCGTGGATGCTCGTGGGGCACGCCGGTTCGGCGGGCACGGGGTCGCTGTCATCGTCGCCGATGCAGCCGGCAAGCGCAGTGAGGGCCATCAAGAGGGCCACCCAGGTCTTCATGGCGCGCCGACCCAAGCGGGCGTTGATAGGCCTTGCCGGCCATCGACCTCAAGAAGGATTGCGGATTCCGCAGAAATATGGA
>JBMZJT010000033.1:10846-17033 GCA_049617695.1 Thermoplasmatota archaeon
AACCCGACTCAGTTCACCCCTGAAAAAAAAAATAAATAAATAAAGTAAAATTAGAAATTAATAGTTAAAAACTAGATAAATAGATAAATTATGGAGATTATGGACGATATCGACCGCCGTTTGCTGACGCTCCTGCGGGAGAACGGACGCGCCTCGTTTACGAGCCTCGCCAACGAGGTCGGCACCAGTGAAGGCACCATCCGCGCCCGGATGAAGCGCCTCGTCACAGAGGGCGTCATCACCCAATTCACGATCCGCACCGCAGGCAGTCAGGTCAAGGCGCTCATCGAAGTCGTCGTGGAGCGCAACACCCAGACCAGCGACGTCTCCGCCGCCATTCGCAGCTGGGACGGCGTCGAATCGGTGTGGGAAGTGACCGGCGAACAGGACCTGGTCATTGTGGCCGACTGCCCTGACACCGCGCGCCTCAACCAACTCATCGACGACATTCGCGGCATCCCAGGAACCGACGCGACGCGCAGTCGGCTCATCCTGCGCGAGGCCTGATGGACTACCGTTGGCTGGGCCGACCGCCGCGCACCGCCGATGAGGTCCGCCGCGTCCAGTCCTGCTGCGGCAATCCAGCCCAGTGTCTCCACTGTCCCCTGCGGCCGGAGAACATGAAGAAGAGCCTCGCCGACCTGACGGCGGACTTGATGGACGAATGGAAGTAGCCGGGCCGCCAGAGACACCGGAACTGCGCCAGGCGGCCTGCTGCCAGAGCGAACCGCCGTGCCGGCTGTGTCCCTTGGAGCCTACCAACGAGGCAACGCCCTTGCTCGAACTGTGGCGGCGTGGACTCTACGCCAACTTGCCCGACTTGGGATTCACCAAATCCTAGGCCATCCACCCATCGAGACCGTCCAGCACGTATTGGACGGCGAACGCGACGGTGAGGATGCCCATGATCCGAGTGATGACGCGGGTGCCGGTGTCGCCCAAGAGCTTCTGCATGCGCGCCGCGGCCATCAGGAACAGGGCCGTGAGCGTCATGACGATGGCGATGCTGATGCCGACGAGGCTGAGGCCAATGTTGGTGCTCTGGACGATGACCAGGCTGATGGCGCCGGGGCCGGCGAGCATGGGCAGACCGAGGGGCACGAAACTGGGGTCGCCTTCCTCGTCGTCCGGGTCGTGGGCGCCGCCGGTGGGCAGATGCACCTCACGCAATTCGCGGCGGGGAATCTCGCGGCCTTCACGCAGCATCCGCAAGCCAATCATGACCAGAAGCAGACCACCCGCAATTTGCAGCGCATAGATTTCGATGCCCAGGTATTCCAGGAGAATCCGGCCCGCTGCCGCGAACAAGGCTAGCACACCCGCGGCAAACGTTGCCGCCTTGATGGCGATGCGAATCCGCTCCGCCCGGGTGCGGTCCGGCGTGAGGCCCAGAAATAGGCCGACGCTGGCCGGGGGATCCACGACGACCAGGAGGGGCACGAAGACAGTGAGCAGTTCGGAGAGCATAGGCGCGGCCACAAGGGGCCCCTATTTGCCGGTTGTCACGGAAACCGTAGTGGTCAACCCCCTCACGGACCGGCAACGGCTTATGGATGGGATGGATGGCCGCTTCGATATCCGTAACGGAGTGAGAACATGGCCATCCGCGGTACCGAATCGAAACCCCTGATCAAGACCAGCATTCCCGGCCCCAACGGGAAGAAGACCGTCAAGAAAGACGACCGCTTCCTCGTCACGACGACGAAGACGGCGCCCGTGGTGGCCAAAACTGCCAAGGGCTGCATCATGGAGGACACGGACGGCAACCGGTTCATGGACTTCGCCGCCGGCATCGGCGTCATGAATTGTGGCCACAGCCACCCGCACATCACGAAGGCGATTCAGGACCAAGCTGCACGTCTCGTCCACTTTGCTGGCACCGACTACTACTACGACTTGCAGAGCGACTACGCGGAGCGCCTGGCTGCCAAGGTCCCGATTCCGGGGCGCGGCGCGAAGGTGTTCTACGCCAACAGTGGCACGGAAGCCAACGAAGCCAGCATCAAGCTCGCCAAGAAAGCCACCGGCCGCCACCGCTTCCTGGCCTTCTACGGCGCCTTCCATGGCCGCAGCCAAGGCAGCCTCGCCTTCACGGCCAGCAAGGACGTCCAGCAGCGCGGCATGTTCCCGGGCTTCCCCGGCGTCGAGCACGTCCACTTCCCCCACCCCAACAACAACATCTGGGGCATCGATGGCTACGAAGAGCCGCAGGAATTGAGCAACCGCTGCATTGACAACATCGAGAACGTCCTGAAGTGGAAGCTCCCCGTCGAAGACCTCGCCGCGTGCATGTGGGAACCGGTCCAGGGCGAAGGCGGCTACGTCGTCCCGCCCAAGATGTTCCCCAAGATGCTCCACGATTTGATGAAGGAGCACGGCGCCCTCTTGATCGCCGATGAAGTCCAAACCGGCTTCGGACGCACGGGCAAGTGGTTTGCCAGCGAACACTTCGGCGTCAAGCCAGACATCATGAGCCTCGCCAAGGCCATGGGCAACGGCGTTCCGATCGGCGCCAGCGTCTGCCGCAGCGATCTGGACTTCGAGCACCAAGGCGCCCACTCCAACACCTACGGCGGCAACTTGCTGGCCTGCGCGAGCGCGATGGCGACGATGGATGTCCTGGAGCAGGAGAAGCTCGTCGAAAACAGCCAACACATGGGCACCATCATGGGCGTGCGCCTCGAAGAAATGAAGGAACAGCACGGCCACATCACGGATGCTCGTGGCCTAGGCTTGATGCGCGCCATCGCCTTCGATGACGCCAAACTGCGCAACGCCGTGGAAACGGAGTGCTGGAAACGCGGCCTGCTCGTGCTTGGCTGCGGCCCGCGCGGCATTCGCTTCATCCCGCCGCTCAACATCACGGAATCCCAGATCCACGGCGGCATGGACGTCGTCGCAGACGCCTTGAAGGCCGTCAAGGCTTAGGATTCAGGCTGGAAGGACCGGGTCGCCTGCACAGCTGCATCCCAGCGGCTGCGCAGGGCCTGGGCCTTCTCGGATTTCAGCGACGGCACCCAGCCCTGGCCCGTTTTCGGGTTGCAGGCGCCACCGCCAACGGCGAGGGCAGCCAACCGACCGGCACCCAGTGCCGTGGTTTCCACGCAGGCCGCACGCAGCACAGGCACCCGACTGATGTCCGCCTGCAATTGCATCAGGCGCTCACTCTGGCTGGCGCCGCCGTCGACCCGTAGCTCCGGCAGGGCGACGCCGCTGTCTTGGACCATGGCTCGCAGCACATCGTCGCATTGCATGGCGATGGCTTCCAGGGTGGCTCGGGCAATGTGGGCCTTCGTGGTGCCGCGATGGATGCCTAGGACCGCTCCGCGAGCCTGCCCATCCCAGTATGGCGCACCGAGGCCGGTGAAGGCGGGCACGACGACGACGCCTTCGCTGCTCGGTGCTGCGAGGTCATTGATTTCGGGTGCCGCATCGATGATTTGCAGTCCATCACGGAGCCATTGGATGGCTGCGCCGCCAACGAAGACACTGCCTTCGAGGGCGTATTGCGGCGTCTCGTCGAGGCTTGCCGCTCGCGTCGTGAGCAAGCCATGCTGGCTGGCCACCGCCTGATTGCCCGTGTGCTGAAGCAGGAAGCATCCGGTTCCGTACGTCGCCTTGGCTTGACCCGCTTCCGTCGCGCCTTGGCCAAACAAGGCCGCCTGCTGATCGCCAACCAATGCAGCCAAGGGAGCCCCATCAAAGTCGGGGCAAGCCCCAATGACGTGGCTGCTTGGCACCACGTCAGGCAGGACTTGCGACGGCACGTCGAACAATTCGAGCAACGCAGGATCCCATTGACTGGTGTGGATGTCCCAGAGCATCGTTCGGCTCGCGTTGGTTGGATCGGTCACGTGGCGCCCGGTGAGGCACCAGGCAAGCCAGGTATCGATGGTGCCAAAACGCAATTCGCCGGCGACGGCCCGCTCTCGAGCGTCAGGGACGTTGTCCAGAATCCATGCGATCTTCGTGGCACAAAAGTAGGCATCCAATTCGAGCCCAGTCTTCTGGCGCACGAGATTCCGATGCGGCGCCAAGGCCTTGCAGGCGGCGTCCGTGCGCCGATCTTGCCAGACAATCGCCGGATGGATGGGGCCGGCATCATCCCAGACCACGGTCGTCTCCCGTTGATTCGTGATGCCAATGGCCGCCAAGCTGCTGGGCCGCACGGCTGCATCACGGCAGGCCTGACGCCCCACGGCGACCACTTGGTCCAAGATTTCCTGTGGATCATGTTCGACCCAGCCTGGCTGTGGATAGTGTTGTTCAATCTCCGCATAGGCGCGACCGATGACCTCGTCGCCATCCAGCACCAGGCACGTGACGCCCGTGGTGCCCGCATCGATTGCCAGGACCTTCACAATGCCCGACGGGGCGCCAGCCTCAAGGACATGACGGACCTGGCCGGGTCGTGCCCGTCTTCGCTGGCCCAATTCTCACCCGCCGTGGCCGCCGCGAGGGCTGGGTCCATGTGGAGCAGGGGCGCATCTTGGCCTCTGGCTGGGGCGACGCCGAGCAAGCCGATGTTCGCGGCTGGATTCTGCCAAGCCCCGTCAACGCCCATACCCACGTGGCGGATGCCTATCTGCGCCGCGAAACCGGCAAGCCCCACACGGTCAAGGAACTGTTTGGCCCCGGTGGCTGGAAGCACCGCCACCTCGACGCCGCACCACCAGAAGCGCAGCGCGCGGCCGCCGAGGACTACGTGCAGGAAATGGCCAACGTGGGCACGGCAGCGTTCCTGGACTTCCGCGAAGGCGGCCTTGCTGGCATCCGCTGGCTGCGCGATTTGGACTTGGCCGCAAGGCCGCTCATCTATGGCCGCGGCACCAAGGGTTTCGACGAGGACGAGGCGCATCGCGTCTTGGACGCCTCCGACGGCATTGGCCTGAGTGGGCTGCGCGACTTGCGCCCCCATGAACTCGATGCCTGGGCCGATGCGTGCGGCGACGCTCGCAAACCCTTGGCGATTCATGTCAGCGAAGATCAGCGGGACGACATCGATCATGCGTTGAGCTTGCAACCCGCCTTCGTCGTGCACATGACCTGTGGCAAGCCCCACGACTTCGAGGAACTGGCCGACGCCAAGGTGCCCATCGTGGTCTGCCCGCGCAGCAACGGCCATTTTGGTCGCAGACCTCCTGTTGCCGCCATGTTGGAAGCCGGGTGCAAGGTCGCACTGGGCACGGACAACGGCATGCTGCAAGATGGCGACTTGTGGTCCGAAGCTAGGGCGCTGCGACCCCACATCGAGGTGGAAGACTTGCTTCGCGCCGCGACGTTCCATGGCCGCGACCTTGCCGCTCTAGAGGACCCCGAGTTGCGCCGGGGAGCGACCGCCGACCTCGTGGTCTTGCCCATGGACACACTCAACGAAAAGGCCACAAAGCCAGGATTCGTGGTCCCCTAATGGATCGATGGAGCACCCTGCAGCGCCTGCTGGAGCATCCGGATTGTCAAGGCGCGGGCCCGATCCAAATCCTGGCCGGATCTCCGTTCTGGGAAGAAGATGAGTTGCCGTTTCTGATCGGCGGAGGCGGCACCGTGCTGCATGTCCTGCCAGATGAGGGATTTCTCAAGGAGAGCTTGGCAGGCAGCGAGGACGAGCGGCTGTTGATTGCAGATTGTCCCGATGAACCAGGCTGGCTCGTGCCCGATGACATCGTCGCGGACTGGATGAACCGCAACATCTCCTGTCCAGATCTCGAAGACCTGATTCTGACGCATCCGTTGTACGAGTACCTCACGGCTCCGGACGAGGACGGCCACAGTCGCGGCGGCCACCGAGGCGAACTCGTCCAATGGGCCCCCGGGTTGCCCACGCTTGCTAGTGTGTACGCCCCTGAATTCTTGCCGGACGACGACGACGCGCCGCCCGTGAACCGCCAACGCGTGGCGTACGCCGCCGCCGTCGCGGACCTCGCCCGGCAACTCGAAGCGGCATTCGACGCCATGGAAATCGAAGTCGGCGTACGTTTTGGCAACGGCAACACCGCCGATGACAGCCCCGACGCGTGGCGCAAAGGCCAACTCGCCGCCTGAATCCCTTTTCAAGGCCGCCTCAGTCGCGGCGCCGTGGACACGACCGACGCCGTCATGGACATCGCCGGGTACGGCCTCGCGGTCGAGATCCTGCAGTCGGGTTTCGGATATGGCGACACGATCCGGTTCCTGTGCGGACGCGGGA
>JBMZJT010000033.1:17043-19751 GCA_049617695.1 Thermoplasmatota archaeon
CGCGGCTTCCTGTACCCCGCCTACGAGATCTATGGCGGCCTGGCAGGCTTCTACGACTACGGCCCCCTTGGCGCCGGCATGAAGCGCCGCTTCGAGGAATTGTGGCGCCATGTCTTCGTGCGCCAGAACGTCGTGCCCATGGCGGAGGTCGCCTGCCCCCGCGTCACGATGGATGACGTGCTGAAGGCCAGCGGCCACGTGGACGAATTCACGGACCTCGTCGTCGTCTGCAAGAATGGCCACCCGAGCCGCGCCGACCACCTGGTCGAGGCCGCCGGCTACGAAGGCACCGCAGACGCGCTGACGGCCGAGGAAATCGACGTTGAAATCGCCGACCGCAAAGCCAAGTGCCCGGTCTGCGGCGAGATGGGCTGGAGCCAAGCCGCGCCGCTCAACCTGATGAACGCGACGGAAATCGGCCCGGGTAGTGGCCGCACCGGTTACCTGCGCCCCGAAACGGCCCAAGGCATCTTCACCGACTTCCCGCACCTCCTGCGCTACTTCCGTGGCAAACTGCCCTTTGCCGGCGTCCAAGTGGGCGGTAGCAACCGCAATGAAATCAGCCCCCGCCAGGGCATGCTGCGCCTGCGCGAATTCCACATGATGGAATGTGAGGCGTTCTTCGAGGACACGGACCGACCCTTCGAGGGCTTCCCCGAGATCCAGGATCGCAGTGCGGTCTTCGTGCCCAACACCGACGAGCAGCCCCATGAGATGACATTCGGGCAAGCGGTCGGCGACGGCGTCGTCAAGAACGAAGCCCTGGCCTACTTCCTCGCCAAGACCCAAGAATTCCTGCTACTGGCGGGCATGGACCCCAAGCGCCTCCGGTTCCGCCAGCACTTGGACACCGAGATGGCCCACTACGCCAGCGACTGCTGGGACGCCGAATTCCACAGCGACCGCTACGGCTGGGTCGAATGTGTCGGCGTCGCGGATCGGGGCTGCTACGACCTGGAACAGCACGCCAACCACAGCGGCAAGCTCGGGGATTTCCAGGTGCGCATCGACTTCGACACGCCCTTCGAATTCCAGGCCCGCAAGATCGAGCCCGTCATGGGCATCCTGGGCCGGACTTTCAAGGCGGAGGCCAAGAAAATCGCGGCCGCGATGGAATCCATCTTCGAAGATCAAGTCCAGACCTTGGCCAAGCACGAAGGCTTCGACGCGGCCTGGCTCGAAGATGAACTCGTCATCAACGGCCCCAAGAAGGCCACCAAGGCCGACGGACCTCTGACGTTGACCATTGACGGCGACGAAGTGGAAGTGCCCGCGGAAGGCTACCAAGTGCTCGACGGTACCTGGAAGGTCACGGGTCGCAAGCTCATCCCCCGCGTCATCGAACCCTCCTTCGGCGTCGATCGAATCCTGTACGCCCTCTGGGAACACGCCCATGAAGCGGGCCAGAAGAACGGCGAAGACTACACGGTCATGCACCTGAGCAAGCACGTGGCGCCAATCCAAGTGGCCATCCTGCCGCTCACGAACAAGGACGGTTTGCCCGATGCGGCCAAGATGATTGAAGCCGGCCTGCGCAACATGGGCGTCATGACCGACTACGATGCATCCGGCGCCATCGGCCGCCGCTACGCGCGCCAAGACGAAGTCGGCACGCCCTACTGTGTCACCATTGACAATGACACGCCCACGGACGGAGCCGTGACGGTGCGCGACCGAGACACGACCGAGCAGCAGCGCGTCGCCATTGGCGAGCTGCCGCTGTGGCTTCAGCAGCATTTCGCCCTCTGAGCATCACCCTTAACCTTCGACCGGGGGTTCCCTCGTCGTGGCCGAAGTTGCACTGTGGATCAGCACCACGACCATCATCGTGGGCTTGGCCTTGATCCTCCTGGAAGTCATCAATCCAGGATTCTTCATTGCCGTCCCAGGCACCGTGCTGGCAGGCTTCGGATTTGCCAGCCTCATCGCGCCCAGCGTGTTCTTTGGTGCGAGCGCCGCATGGGCGATTCCGATTTTCGGCGTGCCTGCGACGTTGTTCACCATGTGGGCGTACAAGCGCATGGCACCCCCAGACAGCCCACCGGAGACCCTCTCAGAGGACAGTTTGCCAGGTCGCCAAGGGACCGTCGAGCGAGACATCCCCGCCGATGACGCGGGCCGCGTCCGCATCGAAGGGCAAAGCATCCGCGCCGTAGCCGATGAACCCTTGGCCGCAGGCACCCGAATCACGGTCGTCAGCGTCGACGGCCTCACCGTCAAAGTCGAGAAAATCTAGGAGCAAACATGGCAGCCGGAATCATCATTGGAAGCATCGTCGGGGCCATCGCGCTCCTGTTCATTGTCACGAGCATGCGCATCGTGCAGCCCTACGAACAAGGCCTGTACATCTTGTTTGGTAAGTACAAGCGCAAGCTGGACCCGGGCATCAACTTCATCGTCCCCATTGGCAGCCGCGTCATCCGGATGGATCTGCGCACGCAAGTCATGGACGTGCCCCGCCAGGAAGTCATCACCCGCGACAACGCCGTCATCGTCGTCAATGCCATTGCCTTCATCAAGGTCACCGACCCGGTCAAGGCGGTCTATGGCGTCGAGAATTATTCCGAAGCGATCCGCAACATGATCATGACCACGCTGCGTTCGATCGTCGCTTACCGCTGATGCGTGGCTATCGACTCAAGTCCTTCTCGGACATCATCTCGGTTAACGCGACCTCGAGAAACGAGCTGTCACGAAACTCATTGTCA
>JBMZJT010000034.1:0-10118 GCA_049617695.1 Thermoplasmatota archaeon
ACCGCGAACAAGTGCAAGTCACGCCCCTGACGGCGGCAGACCCCCACGCCAACCACCGCCACGGTGGCTGCGGCATGAGTGGTCGCCAAGGCTGCCAGAACCCGCCCGGTGAGACCAAGGCGGACACCTGGCTGCTCAACGGGCGCGCCTTGCCCTTCACATGGCAAGATCGGGAAGACTCGGTGATGATCGTCGAAGAAGGTGATCGGGTCAAGGTCCGCTTCCTCAATGCGGGCGAGACCTTCGAAATGATCCACACCCACGGCCATGACATGCTCGTGACCCACGTGGATGGCAACCCGATTCCGCCCGCCGCACGCTACTACGTCGACACCCTGATGATCGGCCCTGCCGCGCGTTACGACGTCGTCATCGAGATGGACCAACCCGGCATCTGGGTCATGCACACCCATGTGGACCACCACGTGACCAACAGTGACCAAGCCCCTGGTGGCGGCCACTCCATCATCGCATACCAATCCGTCCTGGACGAATACGGTGGCCAGTTCAAGAACTTCGAAGGATCGGAACTCCCTGGCGGTACGCCGCTCATCCTGCCTCTCGACATTCCTCTGGACACCAAGTTCGGCGCGGATCGCACCGTCGGCAACAATGCGCCGGCCGGAGGCACCGCCAATGTCGATGAAGCCTGGAGCTTCGGCTGGGAACTGCCCTGTGCGACCCGCTACATCCGCATCACGACGGAGTACGACGCAGGACTGCCGGACCCCCTGGCCAACCAATTGCTGAATCTCAACGTCAACATCGTCGATCGCAACGGCGACCTCGTCGAAGGCGGCAACGGCGTCCTTACAGGAGACAATCCCCAGTTCAACTGGGTCCTGGATGGCCGCTACGATGCCCTGGACACCGAAGGTCGGCAAGCCAAGGCGGACGTGCGCAGCAACATGATCGCCAACTTCCTGGCCGGTGACTACACCATCCAGGTCAGTGGCACCGCGACGGCCGGCGATGTGCGCTTCGTCGCAGAGCTGGACTACCACGACACGGAAGAGGGCCTCATGAACGAGCAGAAGCTCGCGGCCTACGACTTGTCTCGTGGCAGCGGTGCCTGCGACCCCGCCAACCGGGTCTTCACTCCCTGAGGGTTTACCAAACCCTTATACCGAAGCCCACTTGGCCGGAGCGCCAGCCACGGCACTCCAGGAAGCACCGCATGTACAAGATCATCCAGATGACGGACACCGTCAGGATTCCGCCGGAACGCATGACGGACGACCTCGAGACGACGATCGCCCACCTCGTGCAGGAAGCGTTCGAAGGTCGCCTGACCAAGAACCACGGCATCACTGTCCTGACGACCAACTTCAAGCCCCTGGGTGAAGGCACCGTCATCCATGGCGACGGCGCGGTCTTCCAGCAAGTCGAATTCGACGCGCTGACCTTCAAGCCGGACAACCAAGAAGTCGTCGACGGCATCGTCGCCGAAGTCGTCGAATTCGGCGCCTTCGTTCACATCGGCCCCCTGGACGCTCTCGTCCACATGAGCCAAGTCATGAACGACTTCATGACCGCCGACGTGCACAACGAGCGCCTCACCGGAAAGGAATCTGGCCGCTTCCTCGACGTCGGTGAAAACGTCCGCAGCCGCATCGTCACCGCAGCCCTCAACGAACTGAGCCCCCGCGAAAGCAAGATCGGCCTGACCATGCGCCAGCCCGGCCTCGGCAAGTTCGAGTGGATCGAAGAAGACCGCATCAAGGCCAAGGAACAGGCCGCCGCGGGTGCCTAAATGCAGCGCGCGTGCAAGCAGGACCACTTCCTGAGCGAGGAAGCTGTCTGCCCGCTGTGCGGTGGCCCCACCAGCAAGAACTGGTCCGGCATCCTGACCATCCTGGACCCCGAGAACAGCCAAATGGCCGAGGCGATGAACGTCACCCAGCCTGGCATGTACGCCTTGAAGGTCCGCTAACATGACCCTCGACCTTGGAAGTCTCCCCAAGCCTGCCAAGGAATTGCCGGACGAGGCGCAGCAACTCTTCGTTGACACCTACAACGACGACTTTGGCTGGCGCTGCTCGGAAAGTCACGCTGAAAAGGCCGCCTGGCGCGCCGTGCAAGGCCGCTGGCGCAAGGACGGCGACGCGTGGGTCGCCCTCTAAGCGACCTCGATCTGCCCGAAGCCCTACGCGCCGAACTGGCCGCGCCCTTTGGCCCGGTCCTCTCAACAAAGCAGCTTCGGGATGCATTGCAACCGGATGACGTCATTCTCAGCGTCGGCGACGTCGTCAGCATGACGCTGCACGAACTTGGCATCCAACCCAAGTTGTTCGTGTGCGACTACAAGACCCAACGCGGCGACGACTCCGAGGACTACCGCCGCGTGCTCGGGCATTGGGGCGACCACGAAATCCAAGTCGCCAACCCGGCAGCGAAGCTCACGGTCGCTGCCTGGGATGCCGTCGCCCGGGCTCTCGAAGCAAAGGGCACGACGCGCATCGTCGTGGAAGGCGAAGAAGACCTGCTGGGATTGCCCTGCATCGCCTTGGCACCGGAATGTGCCGTGATGCTCTATGGCATGCCCAATCAAGGCGTCGTCCACTGCCGCGTGACGACCACATTGAAGGCCCAAGTGCATGATCTGCTCTCTCGAATGGCCGACCCCAGCGCTTAAATTAGATTTTGAGTCGGAAGGCGTGTCCACCCGGACTGATGGCCGCCTTCGGGCTGCTTGAGAGGTGAACCTATGGATCTTGAGATCACGCAGAACAACGAGAATGCCCTGTTTGGCCGCAAGGACGTCAAGTTCTTGATCCGCCACACGGGCGAAACGACGCCCACGCGCGTCCAAGTGCGCCAACTGGTCGCGACCGAAATCGGCACCAAGACCGAGAACGTCGTCATCGACCACATGGAAAGCGCCACCGGCTTCGCCGCCACCCGCGGCGTCGCCCGCGCCTACCAGAGCGCCGACCTGGCCCGCAAGAGTGAGCGCGTCCACTTCCTGAAGCGCAACAATCTCTTCCAGGAAAAGAAGGAGGGTGACGAATAATGGCCGCCGCCAACCAATACTACCAGATCGAGGATGGCAAGCTCGTGCGCACGCACAAGTCCTGCCCCAAGTGCGGCCCCGGCGTCTTCATGGCGAAGCACAACGACCGCGTCTCCTGCGGGAAATGCGGCTACCTCGAAGCCAACTAGGCCCTGCCAACCCCTTCCTCTTCCCTTTCTTCACTCTTTGAAATGCGCTTGCAAAAGGCGCATCTGGCGCCTTAGGGCCCGCCGCGTCAAGACGGGTGCCATCAAGCGCACCAACCACGGTGCATCCCACGTGGAGACATTGTGCTGCGTCACGCGCGTACCGCCAGCAACCTCCTCAAAGGTCATGGTCGAATGGACATCCACGCGGCGATTGCCAAACCGCCACTCCAAGCGATCTGGCACCGCTTTCACCAGAAGCGTGGACGTGAACCGCGTCGTCCGCTTGCCAGCCTGCTGCTGAAAGGACCACACAGTCCCCTCGCCGCCGTCTCCGGATTCACGCTTGACCTGCGAGACAAGCGGCACCCAAAGGGGATCGTTCTCCATGTCGGCGACGAAGGCGAATACCTCGTTGCGGGGGGCGGGAATCACGGCGCGGACCGTCACATCAGGCACTCAAATCCACCCCTTCAACAGAGCCGTCGTGAATGCAAAGAAGGCAATCGCGCCAAAGGCAAACAACCACCCGACGCGACGCAGATCTGCGGCCATGCGGGGGCAGGACGCGTGGAAAAGAAAAGTGGCCCGGCTGAGATTTGAACTCCGACCAGTGCCGAAGTAACGTTACATCATTAGCAAGTAGGGTTATTATGGGCTTTGACGCTAGTCTTGGCCATGGTAGAGGCGAAGAGTCGCTATGCGGGCCGGCGCATCACGGTGTATTGCAAGTCGGATGATCAATTGGCGCGTCTGCGTGCTTTGGCGGCTGAGGATGGGATGCCGAACAAGCTCTCGACGTGGATGTTGGAGAATGCCCTGCGCGGCGCACGCGGCGATCCTGCGCTGCAAGAACGCGTCGAACAGCTCGAAGCCGAAGCCGAAGACTGGCGCCAACGCTACGACCGCGAACGCGACACCGCCGAAGAATACCGCCAAGAAGTCCGCATCAAAGACCAGGAACTACGCGACCTCCAAGCCAAGCTCGAAGAGTACGCCGAACGCTTTGCAGATCTTGCCATGAAGGTGGCCACCTGAACACACCCATCCTCATGGCGCCCACTGCGCCCACGACGCGACCCCGCTTCGCATCCAACCAGGACATCCTCCAAGCCTGGCACAACCACGCCCAACAAGTCCTACGACCCGACAGCACCAAGAACTACCGCGTCCAAATCAACCGCTTCCTCCAAGCCTGGGGCAACCACCTCATCCACGACCTCACCCCACGCGACTTATGGGCCTACCTCGACCAATACCGCGCCCTCTGCAGCCAATACCGCCTCCACAACCCCTCCACCAAACAACCCTACTGCTTCGCCGGCCAACAACTTCCCTGCACCAAGACCTGCACCAAGTACGAAGCCATGAAACACGGCACCATCGAAGCCCACCTCAACGCCATCGTCCACCTCTACGACTTCCTCGCCCGCCGCGAATACGTATCGCACAATATCGCCCGCGACGTCAAACGCCAATGGCAAAAAGAAAGCCGCCACCAACGCCGCACCAAGAAACGACGCCTCCCCACCCAACAAGAAATCAAGGCCCTCATCCACGGCAACGCACCCATCAACCACCGCGCACTCTACGCCATCCTCGCCAAAACCGGTCTGCGCATCGGCGAAGCCTGCCACCTACGCATCCAAGACGTCGACCTCCAAAACCGCCGCATTACCATCCCCGAATACGGCGGCAAACGACGCGGCAACCGCGACATCCCCATCGACACACAACTCGCCGTCATCCTCCGCCAATACAACGACTGGCGCCAAGACCACAACAGCTCCTACTACCTCCTCCACGCCCACGGTGGAAGCCTCCACGCCATGGACATCAACAAACGCAACAACTGGCTCAAACAAGACCAAGCCAAAGCAGGTATCAAGCCAGGCATCACCTACCACTGCTTCCGCCACTACTACAGCAACCACCTCAAACACTCAGGCATCGACAACTACTGGTGGCACATCCTACGCGGCGACAAACCACCCGGCACCCAAGACCCCTACATCCACCCCACCTGGCAAGACATCCAACGCCAATACCGACAACACGCACCCCGCATCGCATGAACATCACGCCCCGCCTCCGCCAAGCCATCGACGACTTGATCCAAACCGAAGTCCAATGGGCCCACCGCGAACACTACCTGCGCGCCGCTACCCTCGAATTTCACAACTGGCTGCAAAGCGAAATCGGAACCCAAGACCACGCCCTCTGCAAGTCCCCCATCAAGGATGGGCCCTGGCTCGCCGAAACCCAAGACTGGGACCGAATCAAAGAACGCACCCAAGCATACACCACGCCCATCGGAACCGACAACCGCACCAACATCCGCGTCGGCAAAGACTGGACCCACCTCGTCAAGGCCATCCGCCACGAATACCCCGGATTCCAAAGCGACGACCAAGTCCTGCGCGTCGCCGCGCAATGGAAAATCTACCAACGCCGACGCCCCGTCGAAGGCGAAACCAAGTACGCAATCCCACTCGAATTCCTAGCCGACGTACCCGAAGACGACCACGTCCACGAACCATGGGAAGTCGAGCTGATCCTCGCCATCCTCAACACCCGCCAGCAATGGATTAGGGCCCACGAGCCCTAAGCCCACCTTAGTACCCAGCCCCAATCAAAGGGGTATGGCGAATCTTCATTCCCCATTCTGCAACCCCCCGGCACAAACCGGCCACGGCTGCAACGACGAAGGCTACCACCAAGGCCGCATCGTACTCTGCCTCCTCTGCCACAACCAACGCTGCCAGCGCCACCACGACCTACACATCGGCCAAGAATGGAGCTACCACGCCTCCATCGACCCCGGCGCCACCGAAACCGAACAACTCGAAGCTCTGGATCTTCTGCAACACAGCGTCCTAGCACCCCTTGGCTTCCATGACCAACCCCAATGGAGGCCCCATGAATGGTCTCCAATGGCTCCAGGACCACGCCAACAACGGCCAACCCTTCCGCACTCCGGAGGAAATCATCCAAGCCGCACTCCGCATCCTGGAGGATGAACTATGATTGCAACCCCCTGGATCCGAGCGATTCGACGAAAAATGGCTCGCAACCCCATGGCCATCGAAGCCGACTACCAGCCACTGTTCATCAAGAACCGCCAGAAATACGCCAAGCGAATCTTCCAGCGATTCTTCCCACCCGCCAAAGGCAAGAAGACATGGGATCACGAACGCCTCTCCGTCTTGCTGCACGCCATCCACGAACTGCGTCAAATCGCCCGCATGGCCCCCTCGGGAGAATGCGGCGAAATCTACCCCCGCATCTACGGCTTGAAGGACCACTTGCTCGACTTCGTCGAAGAAAAACTGCCCGAGGAATTGCAATGAAGTTCCCTGAGAATTTCCAGGAGCTCCCCGATGCAGAGCGCAAGCAATTCATCCACCAGCTCCGCATGCGTCGACGGGAAGAAGCACGAAAGGAATCCCTCGAAGAACTACGCATCAGCCAAGCCGAATTTCTCGAAGGCGGATCGCGCGGGCCCAAGAAGCACGTAGAACTATGGCAGCCGCTCTTCGACATGGGCTGGCAAGTCCACAAGCACTGCGCCGTTCCAAGTGGCCGAAAACCCCGTGAAAACGCCCTCAACAGGCAATGCAGCATGCCAAGCGCCGCATGCAACGATAACATCACGCAATGCCCTGACTGCAACCTCACCTACTGCGAACACCACACCACCCGGCACCGCACGTGGCTCTACCGTGAACACGCCAAGAAAGGCCTCCTCTAACCCCTCCTCCAACCCTCCTTCCCGAAAACTCCCCCTGTACATCCCCCCTAAAGGGGGATGAATATACGCCTAAACTCTTGTCGGGCAACTGTGTCGTACCTGAAATGACACAGTGTCCGTCAATGGCTGGGAGCAAGGCGGCGGAAACGGGCGGGCACCACACGACGAACCACCCCAAGGCGTAAACAAAGCAGTCTAGTTTTCAACCCCTAAACGAACTGCTCGCCTGGTTGGTGCAGGCGTGAAACCAGAGAAATTGGTGATTGGAACACGAATCAGGTATCACGGACGAGCAGGCGAACTCGTCGCGTTCGATGGCAACCACTACATCATCAACTTTGACGACGGCACACAAGGCGGAGGATACGTCAACCCGCCGCCCAAGCCTGAACCAAGGGCGCCGCGCGTCCCGCCACAACCCAGCCGCTGCGACAAACTCCTTGCAACCGCCACGGAGCAACCCGAACACATCCACATTTGGCCGCCCAAGCCCACCCCTGCCGACATTCAACTCGCTCGAAAATGGGATCATGGCCAAGGCAACCTGCACCGCATGATCAGCGCGCGCCTGGCCGAGCACGCCGTCGCCACGCACTATCGAAAGAAGGGCGCAAACGTCCAAGACATCGCGGCCACGCAACTCATGCGCAATGCAGCGGAGGACTGGCTAGAATTCGATTTACTCGTCGACGAAGAACCCATCGATGTCAAGAACGCCACGCGGAGCGAAGCCAACGACACTCGCTACGTATCCCACTGCGTAGCGCATTTCAAGCAAACCCGCTGGAACCAAGACGTCGCCATCGTCGGCGTCGTCTCCGACTGGGCCCATGAAGAACAACTGCGCCGCGACCCACCAAGCGTCGTCGTTCTAGGAAAATTCTATCCAACCCGCGTGGACGACATGAAATCCATGCTCGCCGCCGGCCCGCTGGAATTATCCCTTAGGGATTCAGGAAAACGCCTCGTACCTCCGTGGCTCTACGCATACGAGGAGTCCGCCGCCGGCGAGCAATCGCTCGAAGCACTCGCAGCGCTTCCCGTTGCAGAGATCCGGAGTGCAGCGCCGCACGCATTGATGCCAATTCAAATCGCGACGAACACGTTGCAGGAAGCAACCCTCGAAATCCTCACCGGGCGGCAACGAACGTTTGCGAAGCTCCTCGCGACTCGCTTTCACGAACATGAACGCAAGCTCGACGTGCTATTCCTGACCATCTTGGAGCAGTTCGTCCAAGATATTCAGGCCGGCGAAGCATTCCACCGCGACGACTTCGAAGAGCTCCTCTATCCGGCAGGACCCAGTTGGCCCGCATTCATCCACGACCCGCTGGGCATCGTTTCAGGCCTGCTCGTCACGCTGACCACGGCCACTGAACAAGCAGCTGATCTCCAGAAATACAAGCAATTCCAACTGGCCAACCTCAACATCCTGCAGGCGCGCGAGAGCAGCCACAAACCATGGGAAACCGTGCTCGCCTACTGCGGCGGCTGGCTGGACAATCGTCCATGTGGCAACACACCACTCATCATCGGGGCGCACGAACTATGCACCTGCCACCGCCTCATCTGCGACAGATGTAGTCACTGCAGCGACAGATGCATGGGCTAAGGCCACCGCGAAAATCAGTCGCCAATCTGGTGCCTAGCTCTGGGCAGTCCAGCGTTGCCCGACGCGCGTCGTCCTCGGCGAATGAATGGGAACTTCGTCGAGTCACTTATGCAATCGAAACATTGCCCCCTCGTGATTTGCGGGCTCGATGAAGCTGGACGTGGCGCCGTGTTGGGGCCTCTAGTCGTAGGCGCTGCCGTCGCTGCCGCGCCCCCGGAGTGGCCAGGAAATCCGGGGCAAGACAGCAAGCGAATGACACCTCGACGGCGAAGCCAACTTCATGAAGCAGCTGCATCGTTCGGAGTCGAGCTGATTACGGTCACGATTCCTGCGGCCACAATCAACGCAGAACATGGTTCTCGCAACATGGATCAACTGACGCTCGCTGCCATGCGGGGCCTGGCGCGTTCGGCAAACGCGGATACGCTGTATTTCGACGCCGTGGGCGTCGTGGAAAAATCCCTGGCCAGGCTCACGAGCGCCCTCCCCGATCGTGAGGTTCTCATGCAAAACAAGGCCGATCAAGTCTATCCAATCGTCGCCTGGGCAAGCATCGCTGCCAAGGTCGAACGTGATCGACAGATGCTGAGTCTCGAACAGGAACATCCCGGCATAGGAACTGGCTACAATACCCCTCAGACTATGCGCTTTCTCGAAGACTGGAGCAAGCGCAACGCATCATGGCCTCCCTTTGTGCGCACGAAGTGGAAGAATGTCCCTCCCTTATCGCTCGATGGCGCCATTGAATGCGGTCCAGAGTGTCCATGAAAGAGCTCCAATTGTCAGAATGTGGATGGTCAAGGCGCAAGACAATGCTCGCGCAGCATCGGTTGCTATTGGAATGGCGAACGGATGCAACAGCAGCTCGGCAGCAATCAAGCTCAGCATAGCAACTACTGGCGCCACCAGGGGCTGGATGTACTCGTCGCGAACTTCCAAGAGTTGAACGAACTGGTCGCGCGCAGCCCGGTCCTCCCTGATGTCTTCGACGCTCGACAGATCCTGGCGTTTCGCCTCTTCAAGCCGCTGGAAAACGTGGGTCAGCTTGAACACCACGTACACCACCATGATTGAAAGAAGGGTGCCCATCAAATGGACCGAAATGGCGATGGCTTGCTCAACGATGGCATTGTCGCCATAGCTCGGACTCGAGTACAATTGATGGCGAACCAGCACCGGTGAAGCTAGCCACACTCCCACTGTTGCCAAGATTATCAGGGCCGGGGCAATGGCATGCTTGGCGTATCGCCACGTTCGTCTCAACTAGCCACCGTAGCAGCCCGCTGTTGCAGTGTTCGGTTTCCACTTTCGATGCGCCAGACATTTTCGGGCACTGCAAAGTCCGCAATCTCCTGCGCAGCCGATGCAATGATTACCTGAAATTCAACGCCGGCGTCCTGCGCCTCATCTTCCAGAGCCTTGTATTGTGCCCCGATGGTCCTGTAGTCGGCCTCGTCCATTTCTTGCTGCCTCGGGGAATCCACAATCATGAATCTTGGCAACCGCCCTTGGCCGCGCACGGCCATCGCCAGGATCGAATGGAAAACCGCGATGCACACCCTTGCCTTTTCACCTGCCCGAAGTTTCTCAAATGGT
>JBMZJT010000034.1:10128-18777 GCA_049617695.1 Thermoplasmatota archaeon
CGCCTCCAATACTAAGCAGCCCCTTAGGGTCTAGCTCCGGTGGGCCCCGGTGGGCCTTCTTGAGCTTGTCCAGAAAAGATGCCACGTTCCGTGCGAATACCTCGTACGGGTTGCCAAAATCCGAGGATTGTTCCTGGTGGAGGGCAAGCTCCTCGATCTGGTTCCAGATGTCGACCTCCATACGATTGGCCTCCGTCTTCCTGGTCATCTGGGCAAGATACTCAGTGTCAGAGTCGATTTCAGTTGCTAATGTTGCAAGTTTCGTTGCTTTTTCATGGGTGGTTGCCAGCGTATCTGAAGCTTTCACTAGAGCGTGTTCAATTACGCCTCGATTCTCCGTGACCAACTTGCGGCGGGCCTCCTGTAGGTCCTGCACTTTGGCGGCAATAGTTTCCCCTGCCACGCGGGTCTTCTCCATCGATTCTTGGAGCTCGGCCATCTCTTCCCCTGCATCAGCAAGTGCCGCTTCTGCCTGCTCGCGGCCATCGACATCGCTCGGCGCATGGCGGTGACAGACGCGGCACTCGCCCGCCTGGGATTCCTTGTCCGCCCAATCCTGTGGAATTGCTTGTACGCAACGGGGACATACTATGGGATAGTATGATTGCAGCACTACCGAGGCTGCAGCTTGGGCTTGCAGCGCCGCAATCCGATCACCAATTTCGCGGGCCCTTTGCTCTTGTTCGCGGAGTCGTTGCGCGTTGTCGGCTTGCAAAGCAAGGGCCTTCTGCAATTCTTGGTAAATGGCGACGTCGCTGTCAGCTCCGTCATCGGAAGCCTGCAGAGGTAATTTGTTGAGGTTGTCCCGGGCGCCAGTCCATTCTGTTAATGCCTTGGCAGCAGATTGCTTGATTTGCTGCAGTCCTTTTTCGATGTGCTCCGTCCCCGTGGCCGTTCGAACCTTTGCCATGAGGAACTCCCGAAATGCATTCATTGAGTGTCCATCAATTGCAATCTGGTTGCGGAGCTGACCGGCCTTGATGCGTGCCCGATTTGAAAGTGGTGCATTTGCGGCCCCAATCATGACGTTAAACACATGCTGGCGTGTTTCAAATGATTCGCGAGAAAACAACTCTGAGTAGCCGCGGTCCTGGTCTTGATAGAATGCTCGGAAGTAATCGCCAAAGCCGACGAGTTTGGTTTGCTTGTCTACGTTGCCGGCCTTGGTCTGGAGTTTCGTTATCGGGGGGTAGCCGAGGCGGTCCAGCCAGAAGCTCTTGATGTCCGCAAGCTTGGTAACAACTGGTTTAGATTGGCCGGCTAAGTGGGTTTCTAACGATCCTTCAAAGACTCCACTTGTTCGTCCGACATAGTCTCGGACAATGGTATACCGGGCATCGTCCAACGTAAACTCCACGGCGGCTGATTCGAGGAGCGGCAGGATTTGGGGGTCAATGGCATCCTTGTTGCCCGTAAGGCAGGATTTGAGAATGTCTAGGATGCTGCTCTTGCCCGCAAAATTGTCTCCGAGAATCAAATTTACGCCCGGGGCAAATCGTCGGTCCGTTTCCAACATGCCTCGTACCGAAAGGCGCCTGATGATGAATGTGCGAGTCGCCCCGGCCGTGATGGTTCCGGCGTCCTGAATCTCCTGAAGGATTCGTTCCTGGGCGTCGAGCGGAATTCCCGCACTATTGCAAATGGCGCGAGCTTGGTCGGCAAGCGTGGTTTCAGGCATTTTTGGTCCTCCGGTAAGGTTGGATGGGCTGATTCAGGCGGGCCTCGCCGACTTCGGGAAAATTGTCGTACAAGAAATCCTTGAGCTCGTTGCCACCCCACTGGCCGAAGAAGTTGCTAATGACCTTGGCAACGGTATGGTACTCCTGGAAGCGAGGCTCTTCCAGGAACTTCTCCACGGCTTCTTGACCTTGATTGGTCAGATGGAATGCCCTCCCTCTTCGTTCTTTGTCGGCCCTAATCTCGAGCAAGCCTTTCGATTCGAGGATAGCGAAAACGTCGTAATACTCGCGCTCGAATGGTCCCATTTTGTACTTGTGCATGGGCAGCGTCGGGCAATCATCCCAAGTTTTGGCCGTATCCGGGTCGACAATTCGCACCGCTGCGTACAGATATTCTGGGCAACGCAAGAAGAAGTCTAGCTTGGCGAACTTTATGGTGCCATAGATCACCTTGCTGCACTCGGGCCGCTTGCTGGGCAAGCCTGCTGCATCCAGCAGAATCAGGAACCGTGCCCCGTGCAAATCACGTAGATGGTCTGTTTGGCCCACCCTGTTGAAGTCTAGGTGACATTGATAATCGTAACGATATTTGTTGACTTACTGAGTTTATCAAAACAGCTAGGTTTGGAACGAACTCTGGGGGATTCAAACTCTCGGTTCTCCGGCTCATTTGATTTGGCCTGCCTGATGTTGGCTGCCTCGTGCGCACTTGGAGGCGAGGTTATGCAAAACCCGTCGCGGGACGTGTTGTTCGAAGTGGGCGGTCCCCTCCTGACATTTGGGGCCGTTTCCTTTGGCTTGTCGGGTGGCGTCCTTGCGGCTTGATCAGGGCCGTGTCTGCGAGGGTATCTGAACCGGGCGAAGCTAGAGCGGCACGTTCGGGGAAGCGTGGGGGGCTCGTCAAATGTAACGCCACTTTGAGCGCCTGAGGCGCCCAACCTGGACACCGTCACTAAATTAGCGTTAGAAAGAGGAAAAAGTAACAGTGGCCCGGCTGAGATTTGAACTCAAGTCTGAGCGTCCCGAACGCCCAAGGATACCAAACTACCCTACCAGGCCGGATGGGTGGACGCGCAGCGTCCGGCCCTCCAGGCGACCGCGGGGTCGCCGGACCCCGAGGCGCAACGCGCATTGGGGTTGCACGGCCGAAGCCATCTCCCTTAGGAGGCGAGCGTCGGGAACGCGTCGCGCAAGGCGGCCGACTTGGCACTCCTATGTAAGGCCTACGAGCGGCGGCGGGCGATGAATGCCACGGCGATGAGGCCGGCAATCAGGAGGGGCACTTCGAGGCCGGGGATGTTGACCACGGGCGGGTCGGTGGGGTTGGCGCGGCTGGGGATGCTGTCGTCGTAGTCGCCGGGGTTGGCGACGAAGAGGCTGTGGGGGCCGTTTTCGTGGGTGCCGCCCAGGAGCAGGGTGTTGCCGTCGAAGCGGTTCTTTTCTTCGGCGATGACGGTGAAGGTGTTGTTGCCTGCGTTCCAGCCTTCGAAGTTGGTGGTGGCGACCCAGGCGCCGACGCGGTCTTCGTATTCGAGGTAGACGCGGTCGCCGCCGGCGATGTCAGCGTAGACTGCCCAGTACGCCTTGGCGTCGCCGGGGACACGGGCTTGGACGGGGTAGATGTCGTCGGCGTCGATGCTGACGTCGAGGCCGCCTGCGGTGACGGTGAAGTTGTGCCAGACGTCGCGGCTCAGGTCGTTGGTGTCGTCGACGTGGACGAACCAGGAGTAGTCGCCGGGGCCCAAGCGCAGGGTGGCTTGTTCGTGGTCGGGGCCCGCGTCGATCAAGTCGACGGTGACGAGGCCATTGGGGCCGGTGAGGGTGCTGGTGTAGCCTGCGATGGCGTCGTTGTCATGCAGGAACAAGTCCAGCGTGACGTCTTCCCCTGCGATGGGCGTCGTGGGGGTGACGTAGAGGTTGGCTTGGGGGTCCGCGAAGTCGCTGACGGGGGGATTGACGAGCATGATGAAGAACGCCAGCCAGGTGAAGAACATCAGGAAACCTGTGCCAATCCATTCGCGGCGGGCCCAGTGGGCGATGTCAATCTTCAGGATGCGGAACAGGGGCCGCAGGAAGGCGAAGGCGATGGCCAGAATGACCATGCCGACGAGCCATCCGGTGCGGGCGCCGTCGAGGGCTGCAAAGGCGCCCCAGCTTGCAATCGCGGCAACGATGCCGGCAAAGAACAGGACGACGGTCGTGTGGAACGAGACCATTTCCTTGTGGATGAATTGGTCTTCGTCGAAGTCCGGCGGGATGAATTGGTATTCTTCGCCTTCCGCCGGCTCTTCCGCCTTGTTGCGCTTGGCCACGCCGCGGCCAGGAGGGCCCCGTTTAAAGTGGCTCGCTGCCGTGGACCACGTGTTGAAGGTCAAGCAAGGGTTGACGAACGTGGACATCGCCGCATTGGCTGCGGAGCTTCGCGGCGCCCTCGTCGGGGGGCGTTTCGAGAAGGCGTACCAGCCTGCCAAGGACCAGATTTTGCTGCGTTTCCGCCGCAAGGGCCTGGGTCGACTCGATGTCTTGTTCCATTTGGGAAAATTCGTCACCATCACCCGCAATCCGCCGGAAAATCCGGCTCAACCGAGCATGGTCGCCAAGATTCTGCGGGGTACCTTCGAAAATAGCCGCGTCCTGGACGTGCACCAAGTGGGCTTTGATCGCTTGCTGCGCATTGACATGGAGAAACAGGCCCGCATGAGCCTGGTCCTCGAGCTGTTTGGCGACGGCAACCTTCTGCTGCTGGACGCGGAGGACACAATTCTCCTGCCGATGCGGGGTGCAGATCATGGGGCGCGCAAACTGCGCAAGGGGGAAGTGTACCAGCCGCCGCCGGGCGGTGCCGAGCCGCTGCGCATGGATTTGGAGCAATTGCTGGAAGCCAAGGAAGCCGCGAACAAGGATGTTGTGCGCTTCTTGGCCCTGGATTTGGGCTTCGGTCCTCTGTGGGCCGAGGAATTGTGCCTGCGCGCTGGCGTGGCCAAGAACACGCCCGCCGCCGAGGCCACGCCGGGCCACTGGGAAGCCCTCCACGATGCGATTCAACGCCTGGCACAGGATATCACGCGCAACGACCTCGCGCCGGCCGTGATCCACCACGGGGATGCGCCCATCGATGCCGTTCCTTGGCCCATGCAGATCTATCCGGAACCCAAGTGCGCATACGAAGAGGCGGCGACCTTCCGGGAGGCCTTGGATGCGTTCTTCATCGGTGGCCCGGACGAAGGCGACGACGATGATCCGCGCCGCGCCAGGTTCAATGAAGCCAAGGCGAAGATTGAGCGCCAAATCCAGCAGATGCAAGCCAAAATGGATGAGTTTGCAGCCGACGAAGCGGCCAGTCGCGCCCGCGGCGACGCCTTGTATCTGGCGTGGCAGCAAGTCGAGCAAATCCTTGCCCAACTGCAAGCCGCCAGGCAGACTCGGAGCTGGCAGGAAGTCGATGCCGTGCTGCGCAAGGCCCGTGCGCAAGGCGACCCCGCCGCCCAAGTCGTCACCGAGATTCGGCCCCACAATGGCACGGCACTCCTGCACTTGGAGCCGACCGGCGCCGATCCGATTGACGTCGAAGTGGATCTGTACAAATCCGTCCAGGACAACGCCAATGATCACTTTGAGGCGGCCAAGAAGGCCGTAAGTCGTCAGCAAGGTGCCACGAAGGCACTTGACGATGCCAGGCAACGGCTGGCCGACCTGGAAAAGAAGGGGCTGGATGCCTTTGGCGCCGCGCCCAAGAAAGCCGATCGCACCAGCCGCCATTTCTGGTTCGAAACGTACCGCTGGACGCTCCTGCCCAGTGGTTTGCTCGCGGTCGGTGGCCGCAACGCCGCGCAGAACGACGCGGTCGTCAAGAAGTATCTACGCGACAGCGACCGGTACGCGCATGCGGACATCCATGGTGCCCCAAGCGTGGTCATTCGGCCAGCTGATGGACCCAGTGTGGATGTGGACGAAGCCGATCTGCGCGTTGCCTGCCACTTCGCCGCGGCCAGCAGCCGTGCCTGGCGCCAATTCGGGGCCGCGAGCGCGTACTGGGTCACGCCGGCGCAGGTCAGCAAGACGCCCCGCAGTGGTGAATTCGTGCCTAAGGGTGCCTGGATTGTCCATGGCAAACGCAACACGGAATCCGATTTGCCGATGCGCTGGATGGTTGCCACCGTGCGCTTGACCCTGGATGGAAAACCGGTGCCCGCCGATGCACCCGATCCGGACCGCTTCGTCTGGAAGGTCGTGGGTGGGCCGGAAACGGGCATCAAGAAATGGGCCACACAACACGTCATCTTGGAGCCCGGCGACGAGGACGTCAACGACGCCGCCGTTCGCCTCGCGGAGCATTTCGACGTGGACGTTGAATGGGTCCAAGGTGCACTGCCCAACGGGGGCGTGCGCCAGGTATGAAGCTCCTGAAACAGGTGCCCGGAGAAGGTCTCCTGCGCCTCCAGATTGAAACCTTGGACGACTTGTGGCACCTGCGCAACCTCATCGCCGCGGGCGACCTCGTTACGATGGACACGTACCGCACCGCCGAATCCACGGGCGACCGCGTCCGTGACGGGAAGCAGGAAAAGAAGCGCATGAAGCTCGGCGTCCGCGTCGAATCCGTCGAATGGCATGACTTCGATGACCATTTGCGGGTCTTGGGCACCATCGCGTCCGGTCCCCAGGATCTTGGCAAGCACCACACGCACGTCATCAAGGACGACATCGGCACGCGCCTGGACTTGCAGAAACCGGGACGCCTGCAACAATGGCACATCGACCTCGTGCAAGATGCCGCTGATGCCGCCGCCGCACCGCAAGTGGTGCTCCTGGCCATCGACGATTCCGAAGCCCAGTTCGCGATTCTGCGCGGCTACGGCGTCCAATGGCTGGGCAGCTTGCCCGCCGGCGGCCAGGGAAAACGATTTGACGGCGCCGAAGCCGCCAAGAAGGCGTTCTATGCTGAGGCGATCAAAACCCTCGCGACCCTGCGCACGAGTCCGGACGTGGCGGTGGTGGTCGTCGGACCCGGTTGGTGGCGCGAGGAATTCATCAACCAACTCCAGCAACACGATGCGGCCTTGGCACAAGGTGTCTTGACCGATGGCACCAGCCAAGGTGGACGCGGCGGCATCCAGGAAGCCTTGCGGCGCGGCGTCATCGAGAAAGTGGCCCGCGACCACCGCATCCACGTCGAGACGGAGCGCATTGAGGAAGTCTTTGCCCGCATTGCACAGGATGGGCTCGTCGCCTATGGCCCGGACGAAGTGCATGCCGCCGTCCAGGCCGGCGCCGCGGAGGAAGTCCTCGTGACGGACCACGCCATGCGCGAGGATCGCTTTGATCGGGTGCTACGGGAAGCCGAGCGCACGCGCTGCGGCGTCCACATCGTGGCGGGCGGTCACGACGCCGGCGCTCGCTTGGAGCAAATCGGCGGCATCGCGGCCTTGCTGCGGTTCCAGGTTTAGGCGAAGTAGTGGAATTCCAGCTCGCCCGACACTTGGGTGTCCGGGAACACGGCGAGGGCGCCGCCGACACTGAACGGTTGCACGCTCAAGGTGTACGTCCCGGGCGCGACGTCCAGGCTGTGGTCGATGCTGTACACGGTTTGGGCCCCGTAGGTGATGGTGACGGGCAGAGACAGGCCCGTGGGGTCCGTCAAGGTCACGCTGAGGCTCGGCTGCTGTTGGCCAGCTTGTTCCAGGATGGCATCGTGGCGTAGTTCCAGCATCACGTGGCCCACGCCGTCTTCAGCATCGAAGGAAAGAGAGTAACCGGTGGCAGGAGGTCCCGCTGCGATGGCGCCACTGGCGTCCAGAACGCGAGAGAATTGGAATGCATCATCTTCCGTGTTGTTGATGCCGTCGCCATCCAAGTCGGTCTCGTTGACGTTGCTCACGCCGTCGCCGTCCAGGTCACCGTTCGGGTCGAGGCTGTCGTACATCGCCGCAAAATCGGCTTCCCGTTGGGCCTGTTGTTCGGCCTCGGTGGGTTCGTCGGTGTCGACGTTGTTGTACTCATAGGCAAAGACGCCGACCATGACGCTGACGAGCACGACGGCGCCCACGATTCCGATGATGGTATCCGATTGCATTAGCTCTCCTCGACGGCCATGTCAAAACGTAGGTAAGTCACTTTGGCCAAGCGAACCGGGTTTCCGGGGTCCACGGCGGCGTCTTGATTGGGGTCGGCGCCACTGGGATCGGCTTGGTTGCGCTCGTACGCGGTTTGCAGCCGGCATTCCAGGGGCCGCTGCACGGCGAATCCGGCGGGATCTGCCTCGGGGCAGTCGCCGGCTTCTAGGATGTGGACGCGCAATTGCCATTCGCCGATGGTGTCAGCGATGGTTTCCTTGGCTTCCAAGGCGGCTTCAATTTCGAAGAGCTCGAAGTCGCGGGGTTCGCCAAGCAAGTCCTCGGTGGTGAAGAAGTAGTCCGTCGGCTGGGCATTGACGCGGAACACAATCGTGGAGACGCCGACCGCGTCGGGGTCATCGATGTAATATTCCGGGACCACGGCGCCATCGGCGGCACCTTGGGGATTGGGCACGGTGGGCACGGTTTCCAGGAAGCCCTGCTGTGCGGCGTAGGCGGTCTCCGTGCCATTGGGGCTCGTTAGGAACACCTGGAATCGGTCGGGCAGACTGGCCTTGTGGTCATCTGAGAGGAACAAGTCCACGCTGATCTCGTAGATGTTGGTCTCCGAGAATTGGAATCGCCAAATCAAGTCGTCTCCGGCGGCGCCGTAACGGGTCTGCGCGCTGACCGGCGCGTTGGCGTCCAAGTCAATGATGCCGTTGTTGGGGCTCCCGATGCCGCCTTCGAAGACCGCCTTGTATTGTGGCACGATGACGGGATCCTCAGGCAAGACGTCCACCAGGACCACGGATCCTAGGAGAAGCAACAAGCCGATGATGCCGACGGCTGCATCGATGACAATGGGTCGTTTCTTGCTCGGTCCTTCACGGACCACGACCACCTGACGTCCCGGA
>JBMZJT010000035.1:0-18518 GCA_049617695.1 Thermoplasmatota archaeon
TTCCAGGAGATCATTGCCCTGGAAATGGCCCAGTAGATGGAGGAGGAGGATCACGGCGGGCACGATCACGGGCACGACCACGGGCACGGCCATGATGACCACGACCACGGCGAGCTTGACTTCGACCCCCACACCTGGAACGACCCCCTCGCCATGGCCGCCAGCGCCAACCTGCTCGCCGACCACCTGAGCCAAGCGTTCCCCGAACAGGCCAGCAACATCACGGCACGCAACGACGCGCTCCAAGGCCGCTTGACGGCCCTGCACGAATCCTTCGTCACGGGCCTCGGCAACTGCACCCACGACTTGGTGATCACCAACCACGAAGCCCACGCCTACCTGGCCAAGCGCTACGGCTTCGAACTCCTGACCCTGCACGGCCTCGCCCCCGGCTCCGAACCGAGTCCGGCGACCATCCAAGAGGTCATTGACACCATCCGCGAACACAACATCCCGACGATCTTCATCGAAGAAGGCGCCGACGCAGATGCCTTGCGCGCCATCCAACACGAAACTCGCGTCGCGGTGGATGTGCTGCACACGCTGGAGTCCCGGCCCGCCAGCGGCGACTACATGACGCTGCAACAGCAGAACCTTCAGGCGCTGCGCACTGCCCTGGCCTGTTCATGATCCGCGCCCGGGAGCTCTGCGTCCATTACGGCGACTTCTGCGCCCTGCATCACTTCGACCTCGACGTGGCGCCCGGCGAATACCTCGGCATCGTCGGACCCAATGGCGGCGGCAAAACCACCCTGATGCGGGCCTTGCTCGGCCTCGTGCCGTCGGCACACGGGGAATTGGTCATTGAAGGCCGCGTCGCCTACGTCGCCCAAGACGCCATTCACCAGGACCCACACGTGCCCATTTCGGCCCTGGAATTCGTCAGCCTGGGCCGCCTGGGCCGCCGCTTCTGGCAACGACCGAAAGCCGACGACCACGCCCGCGTTCAGGAAGCGATGGAAGAAGTCGGCGTCTGGGACCTGCGCCACCACCGACTCTCGACGCTCAGCGGCGGCCAACGGCAACGCGTCCATTTGGCCCAGGCCCTGTGCCAAGACGCCAAGGTGCTGCTGCTCGATGAACCAACCAACGGCGTCGATCCGCACAACCGGCAACTGATCCACCAATTGCTGCGCCACCTGTGCCGCGACCACGACCTGACCGTCATCATGGTCACCCACGACACGGAAACGCTGGCCGACGTGGCCGACCGACTCATCGTCGTGGACAAGACCAAGAAATTCGACGGCACCGGCGCAGACTATCGCGCCTCCATGCGGCAAGAAGCCCTCGTGCCCTCGGACAATCCCTTCGGAGCCCACGCATGACCTGGGAATTGTTTCTGACGGAGCCCTACTTCCAGCGCGTCCTGCTGACCGCCCTCATTGTCGCCGCAACCGCCGCCGTCATGGGCGTCTTCCTGGTGCAACGCGGCATGGCGCTCTTTGGCGACGGCGTCGCCCACATGGCATTCGCCGGCATCGCCATTGGCTTCATCGTTGGCTGGCTGCCACTGGGCACCGCCATGCTTCTGGCATCTCTTGGCGCCCTGGGCGTGCAAGAAGTCCAACGGCGTGGCTGGGCCCGTTCGGATGCAGCCCTTGGCATTGTCTACACGGCGAGCCTGGCGCTCGGTGTGGTCTTGATCAGCCGCGACGGTGGCGTGCCACCCGATGTGGAATCCTACCTGTTCGGGAGCCTTCTGCTCGCGGGCCAAGAGGAACTCCAGTTGGCCATCGCGACCGCCGTGGGCGTGCTGGTGGCCCTCGCGCTCCTGTGGCGGCCGTTTCTGCTGCTCTCCTTTGGAGAAGAACGCGCCCAAGTGCAAGGCTTGCCGGCACGCGCCCTCAACACGGTGTTCACGCTGCTGTCGGCCGTGGTCGTCGTCGCATCCGTTCGCGTCGTCGGCGTCCTACTCATCAGTGGCCTGCTGATCATTCCCGCAGCCACGGCAAGTCGCCTCGCACGCAGCACCAAACAAGCCGCGTTCCTGAGCGTCCTCGTCGCCGCGACGTCGGTGCTCGCAGGCCTCGCCATCAGTGCAACGTTCTCGCTGGCAAGCGGCGCAACCATTACGCTGGTCGCTGCGACACTGTTCGTGGCTTCGACAATGCTGAAGCGCTAGAAGGCCAGCACCGGCAAGCCCAGCACCAGCAGCACCGCGGCCAAGAGACTGGATTTGCCGCCGCGCACATCGTGCCACCAATGGCCAAGGGGCCGCAGTCGGGGATCCAAGCGATCCCAGTGGGCTTCGTAGTGCCGCGCATACTCGCGAACGTGTAGGCAGCTTTGGCCGCGCACGGTGCGCCGGAAATGCTTGAAGGAGCCGCCCTTGGGCAACCCCATCGCCTTGTCCAAGTCCTTGGACGGGTGCGGCAGCGCGGACTTGAGCAAGTGCACGTCCTTGCCTGCGGGTTGCGCAAGCACAAGGCGCTCCACTGCATCCCAATCCGTCCAGGCCATACCCATCACGTCGTGCGATGCTACTTGAAGTCCATGGCCGGGGTGTTTGATTCTCAATAGCCTAGCCCTTGGCCATGTAGATGCGGGTGAAGTTCACGCCATCCAGGACTTCCACAGCCTCCCGGACGACTTCGTAGCCGCGGGCCGCGTAGAAACCCACGGCATTGGATGCGGTCACGAGGCGCAGTCGGTGGACGCCGCCGGCATGGGCGGCCCGTTCCAAGTCACGAAGCAACGCTTTGCCGATGCCGCGCCGCTGTGCCCGAGGATCGACGTACAGCATCTCGATGGTGTCCGCGATGCGGCAAGCAAAGCCGACCGGGCCTTCGTCGTCGGCCACGCGCAGGCCAGCGACCTGAAGCAAATCCGAGAGCCGCGCTTCGTTCAGGCGCTCCGCCCAAACCGTGCGCTGCTCCAGGGAGAGGCCCGAGGCTTCAACGGCGGCCCGTCGCGCCAGGGCCACCAGCGCCGGGACGTCGTCGGGGGTTGCGTCGCGAAGCTGCATCACATGGCCCAGAAGCGTTCAGATTTGCGCTTCACGGCCATGATTTCTTCCAGCACTTCGCGTTCATCCGTGGATAGGTCACCTTTCTGCCACAGCCACCGGGCGTCGCCCTCGGGGATGTCCATGTAGAGAATGTCGCCCTCCTTGAATTGGCGGCCAATGGTCGGACCCGGCACACTGAGGGCCACTTCGTCGCCCATATTGGCCTTGGCAATGGTCTGGCCGTCCTTCTGGATGCTGCGGATGCTGCCCAATTCGCGGCTGTCGTCCTTGACCAGTTTGCGGCCCGTGATCAACGTCCCCGCCAAAATGCGGACCCCGAAGACCGCAGGGTCGCGCTGGCGGAAGCTGCAGCCGTCCATGAACAAGACCTTGGCCGGGTGCACGCGCTCCTGGCGCTGACTGGCCGCGATTTCGTCCTTCTTCTTCTGCAGCCAGGACTGGTAGTCCTCAACGAGACTGTAGATGACTTGGTCGGCAAAGACCGGCAGGTCGTGTTCGGCGGCCACGGCTTCGATGCCGGGCAAGAGTTTGACGTTGAAGCCCAAGACGACTCGATACAGGGGATCGGTCATGGCGGCCGCTTCGACAATGTCGCGGCGGCTGATGTCGCCGACGCTGGCGCGGCGAATCGGGATGCCGAGGGCGCCAAGCTCGCCCGCCATGGCTTCCAGGCTTCCAATGGTGTCGGCCTTGACGAAGACGCCCTTCTCTTTCGTCGGGATGTTGATTTGGCTGGCCGCCTCAACAGCCTCCCAGGCTTCGTCGTCGTTGCCGTCGCGAATCACGCGCAATGGGGCGCCACTGACGACGCCGTCGACGTCGGGGCACACCAGCTTGATGCCGGCGGCCGCGGTCACTTCATCGACGTCGTCCCACGCTTTGCGTGCGTCGCGGATGTCGTCATTCGGGCTTGGCTTCAGGAGCGCACGAATCGTGGTCTCCACGGGGTGTTGCTGGGTGCCCAGCAGGATCGTGTCACCCTTCTGGATGCTGCCGGCATAGAGCACCACATCGAGCGTCTGGCCCAGGCCCTTGTCTTCCTTGACCTCCAAGACGGTGCCTTCGCCCGGCATGTCTTCGTCGGTTTCCAGGCGGGCTTCCAAGAATTTCTGGGCCAAGCCGACCAGCATCGCCAGCAAGTCGGGAATGCCTTCGCCGCTGGTTGCGCAGGTGGGCACGATGGCCGCGGTCTTGGTGAAGTCCTCGATGCGGTCGTAGCGGTCCACCGGGACACCTTGATCGTAGAACGCGCCAACGAGCTTGTAGAACGCCTCATCGAACAGGCGAATGGCGTCGTCCGTTTGCTTGCGGACGTTGAGAATGAACGGTGCATCTGCAGTCTTCCAGCCGAGGGTGCGGTCGACCTTGTTGGCCGCGATGATGAACGGGGTCTTGGAACGCTTGAGGATGTTCAGGCTCTCTAGCGTCTGGGGCTTGAAGCCCTCGTTGATGTCCACGACCAGCACCGCGATGTCGGCAAGCTGGCCGCCGCGGCCACGCAGGCTGCTAAAGGCATGGTGCCCCGGGGTGTCAATGCACAGAATGCCAGGCACACCGAATTTCTTACCCGCCAGCACGGGACCCGCGCGCTCGTAGATGGTGTCCAACGGCACTTCGGAAGCGCCGATGTGTTGGGTGATGGCGCCCGCTTCGCGGTCGAAGACCTTGGAGCCCCGGATGCGGTCCAGGATGCTCGTCTTGCCGTGGTCCACGTGACCCAGAACGCTCACGATGGGGTGGCGGGTGTAGGCGGTCTCGCTCTTGGCTTCCAAGGATCCCAGGGCTTTGTCCACGTCACCTTCGGTGGCATCTTTGGCACTGGCAGCAGCCGCCTTGGCCTGCTCGATGGCTTCTTGGCTGACCTCGATGGTCTCGCCGGCACGCGCTTCATTGCGACGCTTCTTCTCTTCGAGGGTCAACTCTTCTGGCTCGGCTTCGACGGATTCCGTTTCGGATGCCTCCGGCGCAGCCTCTTCGATTTCGTCGTCGAACTCATCACCGAATTCCGCCAGGAGCTCATCAGCCATCTCGTCGGCCATGCGCTCTTCATCGGTGCGGTCGTCGAAGCTCATGACGCTGCCGACAGAGGCGATTCTTAAGGGGTTTGGGTCAGGCAGGAGGCCGGCAGCTCGTCGGGCCCGGCAGGGTCAATGCGGGCGTTCCAGCCGCGCCGACTTGGATGGCCACGGAGGGCACGTTGCCCATTTGCAATGGATCATCGGATGGCGGCGCGATGCCGAAGACCCAAGCGACCGCATCTTCGGGCAAGTCCAGGTTCAATTGCAGTTCACTGCCGCCTTCTTGGACGTCTTGTGCGACGAGGTTGCCTGCCTCGTCTTCAGCCCAGGCAAACAACCGGAGGCGTTCCTGGGTGGTGTCGGCCGCATACCAGGTCGCCGTCAAATCAGCGGACGTCGGAAGTTGCTCCAAGCGAACGCAGTTGGGCGCCGAATGAGGGAATTGCCCCGTCGGATCGGGCGCATAGCCATTGGTGGACAATACGACGGTGCTGCGCGCGTATTCGGCGGCGGCTGCCGCTGCGTCCAGGGCGCCTGCGACGTCAGGCAAGACGCAGCCCAATCCAAAGAGGGAGTCGAAGATGCAGGTGCCGCCTTCGCGTTCGTAGAACAGAGCGCGTTCCGTGCGGATGTGGTACACGATGAAGTTGCCATCGTCGCCGTCGCGCAGGAACCAGCATTGCATGTCGTCGAAGCCTTCGATGGTTTGTTCGATGCCGAAGAACGTGCGAATGGTGACCGTGCTATTGGCACCAACACCAACGAGGCCGGTTGCTTCATCGACGGCGCCATCCGGGCTCGGCGGGGTTGCATCCGGTTCAGCGGGGGGCCGGGGTTCACCGGGCACCGGGGGCCGCGTGCCGTTCAGATCCGGTTGCGGCCCTGCACACGATTTGTCGACGATGGTGGCCTCGAACTGCGCGTCACCTGCATAGGCGCCACCGGCAAACACACCTCCCATGAGGATGAGCGCGAGCACGCCGAGGGCGGCGATTTTCATGGAACGGGGCAACGGCCACCAGGACATGCGCGGCCGAGCCCAGGCCTCATTTTGGAGCTTTAGGCCCTAGATGACGGGAGGCCAGACGGTTTGCCGGTAGGTATAGACTGACTCCATGTAAGCGACGGCAGCTGCATCCTTGATGGGCGGAGCTTCGCCAAGCAGCACGCGCGCTGCGTGGTCGCCAATCTCGCTGTCCACGTGACCCCAACCCATTTGCACCCAAGGCGCGGCAGGGTTGACCGGGACGGAACCGGATTCATCGCAGACGGCCGTCGAGAAGTAGACCGCCGTTTGGTTGAACGCATGCCATAGGTCATACTGGCCAAGGCGTGCACCATCGGGTCCAAGGGCGAGGGCACCATCCGTGATGCCTCCCGTGTGATTCCATGCCTCGCGCACCTGCAACAAGGCACGACTGAAGCTTCCCGCCGTCGTGGGCGTCGAGAAACTGGTGCCACTCACCGTGCGCGTGCCCTCCACGTCGTTCACGTACGGCAAGTCCTGCGTGAAGTCCGCCGTGAAATCCGGGAAGTTGCCGCTGACCGGCTCCCGGCACGACCCTTCCGCAGCCGGGTGGTCGCCGCTCACCCCGACGACCCACGGAGGGCCACTGGTGCCGTCATTCATCGCGGGGCACGGGGTGTTGTCGGCGGCACCGACGGGAATCTTGCCGTTGTCCCAGGCGATTTTGTTGTTCTTCGCCGTGGAATCGCCGGGAAGCAATTCAAGGGCCGGCTGGCCGCAGTAAAGGCCGTAGGATTCGCTGAGAATGTCCACGAAGGGGGCCTGCGCAGCCCATTGTTCACCAGCGCTGCTGCCGGTGCCTTGCACGAGGATTACAATGGCGTCGGGGTTGGCTTCCAGCACGGCCGCCGTCGTGCCGATACCGTGAGTGCCACCGTCGACGATGTTGCCGCCAAAGCTGATTCCCAAGAGGCGCGTCCCTTCGAAGTGGTACAATTGGCCAGGCTCGACCGTCGCCCAGAAGTCCGCATCGGCTTCGCGGCGCTCCTCATACGTGCCCTCCTGGGTCAAGCGGACGCGCTCGACCGTCTTGCCATTGTGATCGACGAATGAATCCAGAATGGCATCGTCAATCGGGTTGTGCTGCTGGAAGAACTCATGGTACGGATTGGCATTCGAGTCAATCACGGCGACCACGACTTGGGATGGCGCCTGCATCACGGGCTCGCCGCCAACCGGAGGCGTCGTGGCAGGTTCATCGACGTCATCGATGCAGCCCGCGGCGCCGACAAGTAGCAAGGCAAGGATTACGGTTCGGTGCATACCCCCAAGGGCGCCGCGCCGCGATTTAGGCGTTGCGCGCGTCTCGTCGTGACTACGTCGGCTCGGGCGTCGCGAACCAAAGCACCACGATTTGCCATGAAGGTTGGATCGCCTCGCCGGACACCGTCAAGCCAAGATCCGACCAGCGCGCATCGCCAACCAATGCCTGCGGGATGTCCAACATCACCGAATCGGGGCCCTCAACGCGTGCCAGTTCACAGCTTGCGCCAGAATCGCAGGCAAACTCATCGCGCAGGACGAGGCCCAAATCGCTGACAGGCGCCTGCGCAGTCCAATTGAACCAGACGCGGGCGCTGCGAACGTAGTCGGGCACGTCAAGTTCCGCGAATTTGCAAACACCGCTGGTCCCCGTGTCCTGCGAGCCAGCGCCGAGGAGCACCGTCGCACCCTGGGTTGCGCATTCGCCTTGGCCAAGAAACGCCGTGTCCACCACGCGCTCACGCATGGGTGGCGGCACGAGCCCAGGGTCCGGGGCCGCGTAGAACAGCACGACCATCGACCATCCAGGCGCCAGGGACGTCCCCGTCACGACGGCTTGAATTTCGCTCCAGCGAGCCGCGCCTCGCAGATCGGCGGTCAAGTCCAACACGAGCGCCGGGCCGGCCGCTGCTGCCAGTTCACAAGCACCTCCTTCGCCGCAAGCTACGGTGTCTCGAACCGAGATGCCCAGGTCTTGTGCGGCCCAGGCCGCACTCCAATTGAAGTGAATCCGCGCACTTTCGGCACCCGCGGGCACATCCAAGCTCACGAACGGACACGTCGCCCCCATGGGTATCCCGTCGACGGCCACGGGCGCCGTGACATACGCGCGACCCAAATCGCACACACGCCGCGCCAGAAGCGGGTGAGGCTCGGCAGGGGTCACGTCTTGCACCGCCTCTTGGACCGGTGCCGGTTCTGCCGCCTGCACGGGCGGCGCAGTTGCCTCCGAAGTCGCCTTGCTGTCACTGCATCCAGCCAGCATGACCACCATCAGAAGGAGGACCACGCGCATGCCTGAACCGGGCCCTGCCGCTTCAAGAGCTTGATGGCCGCGGCCCTGAAACGTGGAGGCGCAGGCTAGGGTCGAGACCTAACTCAAGAGCCCTGCATCCACGCGCCGCGTCAATTCGGTTTGTTTACTCGAAAAGCCACGCGTCCGACGGCCCACAAGTGGGCCGCCATCAACGCGCCTTTTCAGTTCGCTGCGCTCACTCGAAAAGCCACGCGTCGTCAGTGCGCGCGAAGTCGGCGCCGCCGTTGGGGAACCACAGGCCGATTTCGAAGGCGGCAGTCTCCTCGGAGTCGCTGCCGTGGATGATGTTGCGACCAATGTGTTGGCCAAAGTCGAAGCGAATCTCGCCGGGCTTGCCTTCGACGGGGTTCGTGGCGCCCATCAGGCTGCGGCTAACCGCGATGGCTTCCTCGCCTTCGACAAGCATCGGGACGACGGGGGCGCTGGTGATGAAGTCAACGAGGCCCGGGTAGAACGGGCGTTCCTTGTGGACTTCGTAGTGCTTGGCGACGACTTCGGGGTCGGCCATTTCCAGGCGCATGGCCTTGATCTTGAGGCCCTTGGTCTCGAAGCGGGCGATGATCTGACCGACGAGGCCGCGGCTGACAGCGTCGGGCTTGATCATGACGAAGGTTTGCTGGATTGCCATGGGTCGCGCGACCCAAGCGCGCTAAAAAAAGCGACGGCAAGCACAACAGGAGAAGGGGAAGAGGAATGCCGCTCGATTCAGCAGCGGCGACGCAGCAGCAACACGGCGCCCAAAGCCGCCACCAAAGCGACAACCGGGAATCCGGACGCCTCTTCGGTGTCCGGCTGCGGTCCGTTGGGGCGCGTCGGATCGACGTCGTCTTCGTTGGCGATGCCGTCGCCGTCGATGTCGTCGTCCTGGTCGTCGCTGATGCCGTCGCCATCCGTGTCTTGAATGGGCTGAGCCGGCGGCGCGAGGTCGAAGGCCGCAAACAGGCCGTTGCCGCCGACTTGACGCAGGACCCGAGGCTCCTTGGTGTAGATGTGCTCACCCGTGGACGGGTCGAAGCAAATCTCGAGGCAGCCGTCGCTCCAGCCGATGTGGACGCGGCCCATGGAGTCGATGTCCATGTCATTGAAGTCGAGAAGGTTCCGGCACGGGTTGCCGCCGCCGCCATCCCAAATGCCTCCGATTTGGACAGGGTGGTCGGTCAATTTGCTGACGTCCCAGGTCTGCCCGGCGTCGTAGCTGAACGCTGCGTAGTAATGCCAGACGCGGTTCTCGGGGCCTTCATTGGGCGGTTCGCAGCCGTAGAGGTCGGGGTACTCGTCGCCCTTGCCGTCGCCATCCAAGTCTTCGAGGCCGAGGAAGGTGAATGCCACGCGGTCGTCGTCGCCGGCTTGGACATCGGCGAAGGTTGCCTTGACAACGGGCGGGTCGATGAATTGCCCCACGTCGAGCCACGTCGTGTCTCCGTCGGGGCTTGGGAGCCCTTCCCAGGTCAGGCCTTCGTCCTTGCTCAGGCCGATGCGCGCGCCGGCGGCGTCCGCTTGGCCGTAGTACATCCAGCCTTCGCCGCGGCCAAAGCCGATGCTGGAATCGAAGCCGCCGTTCCAGGTGTGGCTGCCCGCGACGGTGCGGCCTTCGAACGTGAGGCCGGTGATGCCACCAATCTGGGTGCCATCGACGAGGACATTGGCCACCAGGAGACCGTGATTGTCGCCGCAGGCGGCGACGGGCAGCACGGCGGTTCCGGTGACGCGACTGACACGCCAGTGGCCATGGAAGCCTTGGCAGATGCCGGTTTGGTCGCTGCTGGTGTCGACCGCCTGACCTGCTGCGGGGCTCGGCGCGCTCCAGGTGACGCCGCCGTCAATGCTGACGGAGCAGCCGATGAGTAGCAGTTGGCCGCAGTAGTAGGCGTTGTTGAGTTGCGGCAGACCCAGGGGGTTGCCAACGATCGGCTTGGGGCCGACGCCGAGGCTTTGGTGATCGAATTGGGCGCCGCTGCACATGTTCATGCTCGGCAGCCACGTGTTGCCGTCATCGTCACTGTACATCATGATGCTGCAGGCACCGTGCAAGCCGCCAGCGAACACGCGGCCGGTGTCCTCGTCCGCGACCAAGAGGGGGTCGAGGTTGATGGGCACTTGGTAGGGCGGCGTCACATCGGTCCACGTGACGTTGTCACCGTCAAAGACGCCCTTGATCGTCGTGATGCCACTGTGGAAGAACAGGCTGTCTGTGTTCCATGGGATGCCGAGCGTCGGTTCGGCGACATCTTCGGCGCCATCGACGACGTATTCACGAAAGGCAATCGGGCCCTCGCCAAAGCCAGCGGAGGCCGCAGGCAGAAGCAGGAGGACAAGCCAGGCTGCGCGCATAGGCTGCGACGACCCTGGCCCCGGGATGAACCTTGTGTCAGGCGCGGCTGTGGATGCCTTCGGGGCCCAGGACGTCCAGCGGGAAGTGGTACGCTTGGGTGCCGGTGCTGCCACTGGTGAAAACCACGCCTTGATGGACAATGGTGTCCCAGAGGTTGCCCGCATCGAGATCCACCGCGACGATCTGGGGGGCCGCCTGCTTCTCCGGCGTGGAGACGTCGAGGACCCAGACGCCGAGGCCGTAGTGGGCCATGTAGATGCGGCCTTGTTCGAGTTGCAGGTTGTGCGTGGACATGACCTCATCTTGGGTGACCACGGGCGCCGCGAGGCCGGCTTGACCGGGGCCAATGCCCATCGGGTTTTCCCAGACGCTGAGCAGTTGGATGTTGGCTGGGTCCGTGGTGTCCCAGACGTAGAGCACGCTGCGTTCGGTGCCCGTGAAGTAGGGCGTGCCACCGACGATTTCGAAGCCCACTTCGACGCTGCCGACGGTAATGCGGCGGTCGCCGATCCATTCCGTCGCGACCGTGTGGAGGTTGCCAGTTTCACTCTCGCCAAAGTCGTTCCAGAGACCCAGTTGCACGGGGTTGCTCGGGTCGGTGACATCGACGATGTGGACGCCGGCATCCCAACTTGCCGTGTACAGCAAGGTTTGGTCCGTCACGGGGTCTTCCATGGCGAACATGTCGTGGGTGTAGAGTTGGTAGTACGCGTCGATGACCTGGGGGTCGCGGTTGACTTCCGTGACCGGGTTGGGCGTGTAGCGAGCCAGTTCCGTGAGGGTGCCTGCGTCGCGGTCGAAGCGTTGGATGCTGACGTCCGCGTTGGCGCCAAAGATCAGTTCGGTGCCGTCGTCTTGCTGCAAGTAGAACACCATGTGGGGGCCACGCACGGGGCCGACGGGGAAGTAGCCGACATGTTGCGGCATGCCCTTGTCTTCGACGTTGTAGACATCCATGCCGCCGGATTGGACCATCGTGACGACAGGGTCAAGGGGCGTTTGGGCCAGTTGCGCATCGTTGCCGGTGACGAGGTAATTGCAGTCGTCGCTCCACTTGACGTCCTTCGGGCCGTTGCCAGCAATGCTGCTGATTTCGCTCAGAAGCACGCTGCCATCCACGTCGAAGCCCATCTGGACAATGCGGATCACGCTGCCTTGGTCCACGGCGAGGTAGTCGCCGCAACCGTCGGCTTCCTCGCCGCCCAGGTCGATGCCGCCCAAGTGGACCAGGTTGGCCGCGCGTTCGCCTGCGGCAAGGGCCGCTTCGGCATCCGGCAAACTGACGGGTTCCGGCTCGGGTTCCGGTTCAGCGGAGGTTTCGCCTTCGGTTGCGCAGCCGGCCAAGGCAAGCATGGCCAGGAGGGCGACGAGGAGTTTGTGCATGGGCAAAGCCAGCCGTGCTTCGGGATGAAGCTTGTGTCGTCGGTCTACGGATCGTGCTGACCCAGATGGGCCTCGGACCAGCCACGAATGACGGACTTGCTCATCAGGCTGAAGCTCGGGTGCACTTTCTCGCCGCCTTGGTGCATCACCGTGGTGCTCAGGCCGCCCTCCACGGGGTTGCCGTAATGGTGGTGCGCGTTCAGGATGTGCCCCAGCTCATGGGCGTACGTCTGTTCATGGCGCATCTTGCCGCTGCTCTCAGCGGCCCAGTGAATGGTCGTGAAGGTGTACGCCAAGTCGGGCATGCCGGCTCCGCCGATGCAGTTGGCTTGGGCGTAGCTGCTGGGGTAGCCCGTGTAGAGATGGACCATGTCGCGCAAGTCGCTGCGGGCGTTCCAGTACGCCGCCAGGTCGCCCAAGGGTGCGGCGTCAGCGGGGTCGCTCATGGCGGTCGCATTGGTGTGGATGTGCAGGCCCATGATTTGGAATCGCATGCCAATCTGGTGGTCGTAGATGGCATCCACTTCGGCGAGCATGGCGACCATCATCGCGGCGCTGTGGTTGCCCAACGTGTCGAGGTAGAGGCGG
This sequence comes from Thermoplasmatota archaeon, assembly GCA_049617695.1. Classification (GTDB taxonomy): domain Archaea; phylum Thermoplasmatota; class E2; order JACPAO01; family JAHFTW01; genus JBFKXH01. Next base: position 12,619 of record JBMZJT010000035.1, read on the forward strand.
TCCGCGTCCAAGATGATGCGAGCGACGAGGCCCTCGTTGTCGCTGGGCCCGACGATGTTGGTCTGTGGGCTGGCGGTGTCAGGCACGGGGCTCAGGCAATCATGCGGTTCCTGGCCGTCCTTGTCAAACGTGGTGGGGGCTGGCAAGGCAAGGTCCGCAGGGTACGCGGCGCTTTCGTAGTCATCGCGCAGCTCGGTTCCGACCGGGAAGTTGCCCTCCATGTTGATGCGAATGCGGTACGAGACGTCGTCGATGCGGACCGTGCCGCGGGCCCATGCCGGCGTGACGGTCAAGCGGGCTTCGGCGTCCTCGTCGCCGGCGGCATGGCCTTCAAACAGCCACATGGCGGGCATCTCTTGGGGCACGCCGTCCACTTCAAACCAAGCGCCTTCGAGCATGTTGCTGGGCTCCAGCTCCAGAGTCACGTCGCGCACGGCGTTGCGCGGATCGGCATCCAGCAAGTAGGCCGGTTCCGCAGGCAAGGTCACCGGTTGACCGGCTCCGAGCTGTTCCAGCAAGGCATCCATCTGCGCCGTGACTTCGATCGGATCGGCGGCTTCGGATTCCTGGGGTTCGGGGTCGTTCTCGACGCAGCCTGCCACAACGACAAGCAGCAAGGCAAGCCATGCTCGGTTCATGCGGCGCAGGCAGGCGGCCGGCCCATGAACCTTGCGTCAGCGCAGGACGCGAAATCCGGTCGGCTCGTTTTGCGGCGGTAGTTCCTGGCCCTGCACATCGGTCACTTTGGCATCGCGGCTGCCCATGTGGCACCACGCGATCATCCGTTCGACGGCAGCGGGCGGGCCTTCGAAAACCGCTTCAACGCGCCCGTCATCCAGGTTCCGCACCCATCCGCGCACGCCTTGTTCGAGGGCCTCCAGTTTCGTGGATTCTCGAAAGTAGACGCCTTGCACGATGCCGGACACGAAGACATGAGCCCGCTTCATGACTCGCCCTTGATGTGCACGTCCATCTGCGGGAACGGAATGCCGATGCCTGCCCCGTCGAGGGCGCGTTTGACCGTGCCATGGAAATCCGCCTTGGCTTGCCAAAAGTCTCCGGTCTTGACCCAGGGACGGACCTGCAAACCGACGGCGTTGTCGCCAAGGCTCGTCAGGCGCACGCTCGGAGCCGGCGTCGGTAGGACCCGCGCGTCTTGGCCGATGGCTTCCAGGATGACCTTGACCGCCGTGTCAATGTCGGCGTTGTAGTCGATGCCGACGAGCACGTCGGCGCGGCGCACGTCGTTGCGGGTATGGTTCACGACCGTGCCGCCCAGGATGTTGCCATTGGGAATCGTGATGATGCGCCCGTCTGCGGCTTTGAGCGTTGTGAGGCTGATGCCCAGATCCACGACGTCGCCATCTTGGCCTGCAATGGTGACCGTGTCGCCGACGTTGTAGGGACGGTAGAACAGGAGCATGACGCCGGCTGCGAGGTTGCCCAGCGTATCCTTGAGGGCGAAGCCAATGACGAAGCCGCCGATGGCCAGGCCACCCAGCGCCGCGGCCAGGTCGACGCCGAGGATCGTCAACAGCACGACGGACAGGACGACCCAGCCAAGGACATTGGTCAGGCTGTCCAGGAAATTGCGCAGGGTCGGATCGATGTGCTTGGACCGGTACATCGCTCCATCGACCAAGCGTTCGACAATCTTGATGCCGAAATAGCCCAGAATCAGGACACTGAGAAACAGCAACGCCGTTTGCTGCCAACTGGGCAAGGCGCCGAGGCCGTCCACGATGCGGTCGAAGGTGCTCATCGAGGGGCCAGCCAGGAAGGGGTCCTTGATGGTTGCCAAGGCGGAAGCCCAAAAGCGGCGGCGGCGCTGGGCCCGGCGTGGACGAAGCGGCGTGGCAGGAGCGCATCCTGAATCAGCGGACGAAGAAGGACGAAGCGTTTCGGCAACCGGGCAGCCCCGTCGAAGGCCAAGACTTCGAGGGACTCGTCTACTTTGAGCCGGACAACCGGTACCGATTCCTCGTCGACTTGGTCGAGGAAGAGCCGCAGACGCTCCGAATCCCGCGTACCGGCGGCGACGAGGTGGAGTACGTCCGCGTGGGCCATTTCGTCTTGGACACGCCGGATGGCGAAGTCAAGCTGGCCGGCTACAGCAGCGAGGCGTACGGCAAGGCCCTCTGGGTACCCTTTCGCGACGCCACGAGCGGCGACCAGACCTACGGCGCCGGGCGCTACGTCGAGGCCAAGCCCCTCCAATCGGGCCGCTGGTACCTGGACCTGAACCTAGCGTACCATCCCTATTGCGCCTACAACGAGGCGTTCACTTGCCCGATGGTGCCGTTTGAGAACCACCTGAAGGTGCCCATTCCGGCCGGCGAGAAGCTCGGGCCGAATACGCATTGACGCGGGGGCCACCTCACAGCGTGTTGCCAGACGACCGCCATTGCTCGAACAAGCCGCGCTGCTCTGCAAGCCCCACAACAAGCCCTGGCTCTACCAAGCCAGAGCGCCCGGCGCGATCCCCCGGCGCATGGCGTCCAGTTTCAGCGTACAAACCAAACTCGCAGACATCCTCATCAAGTTGACAGGCCACATATTCTGGCGGCGCCCCAATTCGGCGTTCGGCCCTGCCCATCAGCTCCTCGAAGGTCCAAGTCGAGCCAGATTGCATGTTGCCCAATGGCCGGTCTTCCATTTGGTCCAAGACCTGGTACCCCTCCACCAATTGTCCTTGCAGCCCGCTTTGCGGCATCACGATCCAATTCTTGGACGCCGCTTCGTCGGACCATTCCAGCTGCCATGAAGCCCGATTTCCATACGGCCCCACCTCAACGCGCATCAACTGGGCTTCAGGATGCGAAACGAACCATTCGCTCGAAGGATGATCGCTCACAAACTCGATGGCATCCCGGAGCCCGAGAGCAAACGGCCAATCATGCAAACCTGCGGGAAATCCAGACTCGCGAAGGGCAATTGCTGGCAAATCGCCCCGCACGCTTGGCGGCCACGTCGCCGTCCCCGAGTCCATCATGACCCGATTCCATTGCGTTGGTTGCCATCCATTCGGTTGCACCTGAATCGATGTTGGCCAGGACTCGCCTTCCACTAGAATCAACGTCCATGTTACCGGTTGTCGAGCCGGGTTGATGCGCCCGTTTGATACGCCGACAAGCTCGACGACACAACGGCCGTCTTCCTGTTGCGCGGCGGCGACTCGCAAGGAAAAATTCCCCGTTTGAAAGTCTTCATTCGCTGCAAACGAGTATGCTGGCACGGACGCTTGGCGATTCCATGCGCCATTGATTTCATGCCCCCAGACCCAGGACATCCAGAAGGCCGCCGGCATCCCGGGCGCTGCCAAGCGAGCCAAGTGTGTGTACGCGTCGGGCTCGTGATGACGGGCCCCATAGGCGGCTGTTTCACGTAGGGCGAAGGCTCCGTCCACGATTTCGGTGGCCAATGGCAGCGGTTCAAGAAGCTCCTGGCGCTCCAACGCATAGTTCACTTCGACGGCGGGAACATGCTGCAGCGTGCGCCCGGTTGTGACCTCGACGGCCCTGAGTTGGACTTGCAAGAGGTCCGCGGTGCTGACCACCAGGGGGGTGTTCTCCCATGGATCCCCTCCGGCCATGCCCCGAGACGGTGCTGCTACGCCACCGGTCACCGTTTCGAACACGCCCGTGCCTTGGTACGCCACAGCGTCATTTGCGCCCGGCGACGGGACCACGATGTCGCAACTGGCTGCGGAATGGCCCCCGTCCAGGCAACCTGCCAGGAAACCTAGTACAACGAGCGCAGATAGTCGGACTGCATGCATGTTAGCAAACCTCCCGGAGCGCGGGCATGCATTTGCTGCTGTGCAATGCCCAGCCCTTCAAGGTCCACACAATCCGCTTGAGCGTTCATTTTGAAGGCCTCCAGGTCTTTTTTTGGCGGCGACTCGGGGTCGACGCCCTCGTCGAGGTTTGGATCAGGGGGCGTGCACGTCGCGGCGTCCTCATCTTTGTCAAACATCAAAATCGCACCGGTTGCATCGAGGATTTCAGCGTAGGCGGTAGCCTCGACAACAAGCCCATCGACGTAGGCCGTCATCGACGCGGCACCTTTGGCTTTCGCGTTGGGCTTGAAGTACCAGGCCCCCGTATCGCCAGCCGCCCCAGAAACCGAGCCTTCCCCTTCGACCATGGAAGTGGCACCAACTTCGTAGTAACTGATGACTGCCTCTGCAGAGAAGCTGTCAGAAGCGGTATACTGATTGGTGCCAAATCCATTGGTTGCTTCCCATTCACAGTCAGCTAGTGCAGCAGCATTGACGTAACCGGCCCCCGCGGGGGAAAGCCATGGCAACTAATGCGGCTGCGAGGACACATGCAATCTTTCCAGGCAATTGAACAAATGTCATGGATTGCAACAAATTTTACAATCGTTATGAAAGCATTGGCTAACGGCGGGAAGGTTGGGGCAGGAATTTGCAGCGGCACGTGAGGCCCAATCCATCGAAAGCCCCCGAGGCGCCCGAACCTAGAGCAATTCCGTCGCGAACAAGTCGCCACTTGCGTGGAAGACGTAGCCACCGTAGTACATCGCATCCCAGGTTTCGCCTTCGACTTCGGGAGCGATGTCCAGCACGGTGGGCGTGGTGGGTTCGGAGAAGTCGACGAGGATGGTGCCGCCTTCGTACCAGGCCATGATGAAGGCGTCTTGGCCTGGAATCATGTCGCCAAAGTGGGCGCCGCAGTTGCCTTCCAAGGGGTTCGGCGGGACGCCTTCGCCATTCCAGCCACTGGGGTTCTGGACGTAGCTGAGTTGCTGCGGTGCGGATTCGTCGCTGATGTCGTAGATCCACGCCGCGGCCAGGGGAATGCCGCTGTCGATGTTGTCGGGCAGGGGCGTTTCCGGGAAGTCGAAGCAGTTGTTGGCGCCGACGGGCACGCCGGGCAGGAACGGTCCGACGTATTCGTCGTTGATGATGAGAATGGTGCCGTCGTCGTTGGGGAAGACTTGGTGGTGGTACTTGATGCGCGGGTCGTCCATGGCGCTGATCCACGTGGGGTTGGTGGGTCCGCCCGCGGCCTCCGAGATGTCCCAGATGAACGTCTCGCCACCGGCGCCGTAGTACACGCCGCCGCCACCCGCACAGTAGGCGCGCTCAAGATCGACGCGCACCGCGATGTCGTGGCAGCCGTCGGATTCGAGGGGCACGTTGGGCACGCCGTTGACGGTCATCGTAGCGGGCATGGTGAAGAAGCCGACTTGCGGGTCGGTGGGGTCACTGATGTCGACGTAGTCGATGCGGCGGGCGTTGCCACTGGCGCCGCTGACGTACACGTACGGAGTGCCATCGACGGCGGCGAGGTTGTGAACGCCGGCGTTGAGCACGGGCGCCGTGACGACGAGTTGCGGGTTGGTGGGGTCCGTGATGTCGATGATGTGCATGCCGTTGCCGCTGCCGGCGACGAGGGCATAGCGTAGGCCGTTCCAGTTGAGAATGTCCACGTCGCGGGCGCCGGGCAGGTCCGGCAGTTCGCCGATGACGGTCATGTTCGTGGGGTCGCGGGCGTCGACGACGTGCAGGTCGGCGCCGTTGGTGTGGACCAGGATGCCTTCTTCGATCCAGATGCCGTTGCCGACGCCGGGGAGTTCGAGGGCGTGGACCTCGCCAAAGCGTGTGGCGCTGGTTGCGGGCTCCCATTCGCCGGTCTCGCCGGTGTACCAGGGTTCGCTGGGGGCCAGAGGTTCGTTGCCCGTTTCACCTTCGTCGAGGCAGCCGGCAAAGGCCAACGTCGCCACGAGCATCATCCACAGAACACGCATGGCACCAGGGTTGGGCAGCGCCGGCATAGGGTTTGTGGCGCCGCCATGCGACCCCTTGACTTCCGATGCATCTCGCATGAATCAGTTTGCTTTCAGCCAGAACAACGTCGGAAGGGAGATGGTTT
>JBMZJT010000036.1:0-13229 GCA_049617695.1 Thermoplasmatota archaeon
CGCATCGAGGACACGCTCTGGTTCCTGGAAGACCATGGCTTCATCGAGGCGGACGGCGGCCGCTGGAAGGCCACGTTGTTTGGCCAGCGTACCAGCGACCTCTACGTGGATCCGCTCAGCGCCCTTCGCATGCGCACCGCGATGGATGCCCAAGACGAAGCGCCCCAAGCATTCGCCATTCTCCATGTCTTGGCGGGATGCCCAGACCTATATCCGTTGTATATGCGCCAGAGCGACGGTTGGGCCCAGGAATTGTACTACCAACGCTTCCCGGAGTTGCTCATCGCCGATGAAGCACAGGACGACGCATTCAGCCACACGAAGACGGCCGCGCTGCTGTGGGATTGGATGGAAGAATCCACGATGCAGCAAATCGAGGAGAAATTCAAAATTGGCCCCGGCGACGTGCGCCTGCGCATTGACACCGGCAAATGGATGCTTCACGCTTTGCGGGAACTCTGTCGAGCGCTCAAGCCGGACTGGACCCGCACTGTCGCCGACTTGGGCCTCCGGTTGGAACATGGCATCCGCGCCGAACTGCTACCCCTCGTGAAGCTCAAGGGCATCGGCCGCATCCGCGCCCGTACATTGTTTACGCATGGCATTCGCAGCATCCAGACGCTCCAGAAGACGCCGGTGGCGACGCTGGCGCAATTGCCTGGTTTCGGAGACAAGGTCGCCCGCGACCTCCTGCAACAAGTCGGCGTAGACGTGGCCAGCCAACCACCGGAACCGGCGAAACCAGAAGCCGGCGCTACCGGCCTCCAGCAATGGGGACTCGAACCATGATGAACGATGACCAGATTCAGGTCTGCGCGCTGACCGTGCAAGGCCCGCTTCGCCTCGATGATGTCCTGTTCCAAGCCCGCAAGGCGCAACGCTTGGCACCACTCCAAGTGGTGCGCAGCGACCGCGTCCTGGGGTTTGACCACATCCGCAGCGCAGCCCAACACATGTGGCGCGCCATGGAAGAAGGCCGCAACCAAGCGGACAAGCCGGAAGTCGAATTCACGCGATACCTCAGCGGACAGCGGACGATCAAGGATGCGCTGCAGCACGTTGGCATCCAAGACGGAGCGCCGCAAGGTACCGTCATCGCATTCGGTCCAGAACGTGGCAAGGCCGTGGAATACTTCGTCGAAATGCTCGGCCTCATCGAAGGCGAGCCACGCGAACCGAGCCAACAAGCAATTCTCGACTTCGGCATTGACGTCGCAGCTTGGGAGGCCACAGCAGAGGATCGTCGCATGGACCTCATCCTCGAAGCCGTCGCCGCCGTGGACCTGGCGCGTTCGTAGCACTCATATAGGGGACCTGAGTGGGCCGCCTTGCGCCGAGCCCCTTGAAGGGTTTGGCCGACTGGTCCCGTGGGGTAGCTTGGATATCCTGAAGGCTTGCGGAGCCTTTGACACGTGTTCGAATCGCGTCGGGACCGCCTTTTTTCTGCATCCCCTAGCGGATGCTTCATGCGTTGTGCGTGGTCGAGCGCAGCGAGGGCCACGCTCCGAATGCAAACGTGGGCGTTTGCCGCTCGGGACCGCCTCTTTTTGCATCCCCTAGCGGATGCTTCATTTCCAGTGGAACCCCCCTCGATTTCTCGTGTCGGACTAAGTAGTTTGACGCAACCCCCGTCGAAAGGGATTAGGTGTCCACGAACTTGCTCCCTGCATGGACCTCATGCGAATCGTCGATGCCCATTGCCTGACCTGCGCCGACGTGCAACGCCATGTGCTCATGGATGCAGGTTCGTGCCGATGCGAATCCTGTGGCGCCATCCAGCAGATGGTCAGCCCGGTCGCGTCACCAGACCTTGTCCAGGTCTAGATCGTCGTCCTTCGGCTTCTTGGCCTTCCCCTGCTTGCGACGTGCTTCCAGCTCGTCCATGGCGTCGAGCAGGCCTTTGGGGCGTTCTTCAGGCATAGGCCATCGATTGCGAGGCGACCCATAAGGAGACCGGAACGTTGAACCCATGCGGCGAGGCGTCCGGCTGTGGACGGAGTGGTCTTCGACTTTGACGGCGTCATCGCGGATTCGATGGGACAGCATGCGCAAGCCTACCGCCAGGCCTTGGCACCGTTGGGCATCACGGTTGAAGACGCCGACGTGTTTCTGCGCGAAGGCGCCCGGAGTGAGACCATCATACGTGATTTGGCCGGCAATGTGGATGTCGCCGCATTGTCAGAGACCAAGCAACGGATCTTCCGGGAATTGGGCGACGTGTCGTTGTATCCTGGCGTGGAGCGCATCCCGAGCCTGCAGGAACGCGTTGCGACCGGACTTGTGACAGGCACTCGTTTGTCCAATCTCGAGCGATTGATTCCGGAGTTGCTGCCCGGATTCCGGGCCGTGTTGAGTCAAGAACACTACACGCGCGACAAACCCGACCCGGAACCCTACACCCAGGCCGCAAAGCACCTCAACATACCGCCGGCGCGATTGATTTGCATCGAGAATGCGGTCCGCGGCATCCAAAGTGCCCGCGCGGCGGGGTACGGACACATCATCGCCATCGCCTCGACGATGCCCCGCGAAGCGCTGCCTGCCGACGTGGTGGCCGCTAATCTTCATGAGGCGCTCGACTTGGCAGAGGCGCGCCTCTCATAACTGGTGGCTGGCCTCGCCGGCTCGTGGCCCGGACCGCCCTGTACGACCGACACGCTGCCCTTGGCGCGACGTTCACCGAATTTGCCGGTTACGACATGCCTGTCGTGTACGGCAGCATCAATGAGGAACATCAAGCCGTTCGTACAGACGCGGGCCTGTTCGACGTGAGCCACATGTCAAATCTTTGGATTGAGGGCCCCGGCGCGGTCGCGACCATCAATGCCGTCACCACCCGCCCCATCGATGAACTGCCGGTCGGCAAGGGCCAGTACGGCGTGATCCTGCACGAAGACGGCACGATTCTCGACGACGTTTTCACGTTCCGTCTCGAAGAGGAACGCTTCTTGATGGTGCCCAACGCGGGTCGCAATGAAGTCGTCGCATCGCACCTTGGCAACCACGCCGCTCCGGAGACCGCACTCATTGACGAGACGTCCAAGTGGAGCATTCTCGCCTTCCAAGGGCCCGAAGCGCGCGACCGCCTTGCAAAGCTGAGCGAAGATCCGTTGCCCAAGTTCCACCGCGTCGCGACCATGACCATTGCCGGCGCCGCATGCCTGGTGACCGGGACCGGCTACACGGGCGAGAAGGGCGTCGAAATCTTCGTGCGCAACGAGGACGCGCCCACAGTCTGGGACGCCCTGGTCACCCACGGCAAACCCATCGGCCTCGGCGCGCGAGACACCTTGCGTCTCGAGAAGGGCTACGCTTTGGCTGGCAATGAATTCGAAGGCGGCCGCACGCCCCTGGAGGCCGGACTCGGCTGGCTGATTGACTGGGACCACGAGTTCCTTGGCAAAGCCGCATTGCTGGCCCAGAAGGAGACGACCCACGATGTCCTCATGGGACTCGTCCAGGCCAAGGGGGTCCCCCGGCACGGCTACCCCGTGTGCAAGGACGGCGAGGCCATCGGCGTCGTCACCAGTGGCACCAAGAGTCCGACGACCGGGCAAGGCATCGCGTTGGCCTACGTGCGCGGCGCCGCCGTCGGCGACGAGGTCACGGTGGAAGTACGTAGCCGGCACCAGGAAGCGACCCTCGTCAAGCCGCCGTTCGCCTAGGCGGGACTGCGACCCTTCTTTGACGCTTGCGGCTTTCCGAACGCCTTATGAAAATGCCCGCAGACACGGGCATTGCCCATGTACATCATCGTCGGGGGTGCAGGCGAAGTGGGCTTCCACGTCGCCCGAGCATTGCGGGACGAAGGTCACGACTTGGCCGTCATCGAGCCCGACCCACAGCGACTGGAGCGCCTCGGCGACCTCGACGTGCTCAGCATCCAGGGCAACATTGCTTCCAAGAAGGTCCTCGAGGAAGCCAATGTCGAGCATGCCGATCTCCTGATTGCCTGCACCGGCCGCGACGAAGTCAACATGGTTGCGGCGGCGCTGGGCAAGACCTACGGCTTGCGCACCATTGCGCGCATCAATGAAACGGAGTACCTCAACGTCCCGTACTCCAAGGATTACGCCGGCATGGGCATCGATGTGGCCGTCAGTCCAGAAATGGTCGCGGCCATTCGCATCAAGCGGCTCCTGAACCAGCCCGACCTGATCAACGCGGATGTCTTTGCCCAAGGCAAGGTGTTCATCGCGGAAGGCCGCGTGACGGAAGACGCGTTCGTCGTGGGCAAGAAAGTCGGCGACGTTGAGCCGCCGGCCAATTTCATCATGTTCGCCATGTACCGTGGCGACGACGTCCTCATTCCCAAGCCCTCCACGCGCTTCCAAGCCCATGATCGCCTCCTCATGGCCATGCCGAGTCAGGAGACCATGGCTGACGTGGAGCCCTACATTGGCCGCATGCGGCCCGCCGAATCGGATCGAGATGTCCGCCGCGTCATGATTGCCGGCGCCACCCGCATCGGCATCCACTTGGCCCGCCTCTTGGAACAATCCAAGCGCGAAGTGGTCCTGATGGATGCCGACGAAGAGCGTTGCCGCAAGGCCGGCGAGAAGCTCGAAAAAACCCTCGTCGTCCACGGGGACGTCACCGACCGCGACCTCCTGATCCAGGAGAACGTGGACACGTTCGATGCCTTCGTCGGATGCACCCGGGTCGAGGAATACAACGTCCTGGCCGCCTTGATGGCCAAGCAACTCGGCGTCGACATGACGGTCGCCGTCATCAATCAACCCGAGCTGAAGCAATTCCTGGAAACCCTCGACATCGACCTCGCCGTGGCACCCCGCCTCAGCACCGTCGGCGCGATTCTCAAGCACGTGCATGCCGATGACGAAGAATTGAGCCTCCAGAACACGGGCGAGGAGCGCATCATCCAATTGCGCGTTCATGAAGGCAGCCCCATCGCCGGACGCAGCATCCGCAAGGCCGGCTTGCCCAACCATTCCATCATTGCCGCCGTGGTGCGCGGAGAAGAGGTCATCCTGCCCCGCGGCGAAGACCGCATCCAGCCCGGCGACCACGTCGTGGCCTACGCCCTGAGTGAGGCGGTCACGAAGTTGGAGAAGCTCTTTCGATGATGGATTACCGGCGCATCCTCCACGCGACGGCCGAAGTGGCCCGCGTCTTCTCCCTCCTGATGATCCTCCCGATCATCGTGGCCCTAGTGTACGAGCCCTTCGACACCAGCGTGCTCGGACTGCAACTGCCACGCAATGTCTTGGTGTTCCTCGCCAGCGGCTTGCTCATGGCCCTCTACTGGCTCCCCGTCATGGTCGGCACCAGCGCCGTCAAAGACGATGACCTGCAGGATCGGGAAGCCTACCTCGTCGTCGGCATCGGTTGGCTCGTGTTGACCTTGTTTGCGATGATGCCATTCCTTTTGTCGCGCACCTTCGACAACCCCGTCGATGCCTGGTTCGAAGCCATGAGCGGCCTCACCACAACGGGCGCCACGGCCATCAGCGGGCAATTGGAAGACGTGGCGCGCAGCGTGATGTTCTGGCGCGCCCTCCTGCAATACATCGGCGGCATGGGCATCATTGTCCTGAGTGTTGCCGTGTTGGCTCGCTTGACCCATGGCGGCGTGCAATTGCTGCAAGCCGAAACGCCTGGCCCCAGCGTCACCAAATTGGCGCCCAAACTGGCCCAGACGGCCAAGACGCTATGGCTCGTGTATGCCATCTTCAGCGGCATCCTGTTCGTGATCTTGGCCGGCTTGTTCATCCAGCACGGCATGACCGGCGCCGATGCGATTTATGACGCGCTGATTCACACGTTCACGACGCTGTCCACTGGTGGCTTCAGCAACCACACGGAAAGCATCGCATACTACGATTCATGGCTCATTGAAGCCGTCATCATGGCCTTCATGCTCGTGGCCGCTACGAACTTCACCCTCCTGTTTCATGCCGGCAAGGGCGACTTCCGGACGCTGCTGCGGGATCGTGAATGGCGCTTCTTCATGGGCATGTTCGTCGGCATCGTTGTCGTCTCCACAGGCATGCTCTGGCGCCTGGGCCAGGGACTCGCCGATGCCCTGCGAGACAGCCTGTTCACCGTCGCCACCATGGCCACCGGCACTGGCTACGTCACCGCCGACTACAACGCCTGGCCGGCCTCCCTCAAACTGATTCTCATCATCCTGATGCTCACCGGCGGCGCCGCAGGCTCCACCACGGGCGGCATGAAGGTCGTGCGCATCATGCTCCTGATCAAGGTCGTGCGACGCGAGCTGCGCAAACTGCTCCACCCCCGTGCCGTGATTCCCATTCGCCTCGGCGGCCGCGTCCTGAAGGAAGAGACCCTGTTCACCGCGATTGCATTCTTCTTCAGTTTCATCACGCTCTGGATGGTCGGCGCATGGCTTCTCATCGTCATCGAGCCCGGCATGGACGCCTTCTCTGGCGCCGCGCTCTCGGCGGCCTCCATTGCCAACATCGGACCTTCCATGGGACTCGTTGGACCCACCGACCACGCAGGCGACCTGACCAATGCCAGCAAGCTGCTGATGACGGCCCTCATGTGGGTTGGTCGCTTGGAAGTCTTCACCGCATTGCTGCTGTTTAGCCCCAATGCGTGGCGCAAGTAATACAACGAAGCGCCCTCGCCCCAGCGTGGAAACCTGGCTGCCCGTCATGGCGATGCGCATCGAGCAACAGCTTGGCCAGGCCATCCAAGACAAGGAATCCCTGCACAAGGCCAAAACCCGCCTGGCCAAAGAACTGGGCGCGCCGCGGCTGCCACAAGACCCGGAATTTCTGCCATTGCTCGGCGAATCCACCCGCAACGCCTGGGGGGATTTGTTCAAGAAAAAGCCGATGCGCAGCCAATCCGGAGTCGCCATCATTGCCGTCATGAGCAGCCCCGCAAGTTGCCCCCACGGCAAATGCATCTACTGCCCCGGCGGCCCCGAAGTGGATGCGCCGCAGAGCTACACGGGATTCGAGCCCAGCACCATGCGGGCCAAGCGCCACGGCTACGATCCTTACCGCGTCGTGCGCAGTCGGCTCTGGCAATTGCAGCACAATGGCCATGCCATTGACAAACTCGAAATCGTCGTCCAAGGCGGCACGTTCCCAGCCCGCGACGAGGCCTACCAAGATCACTTCATCGCCGGCATCTACGCGGCGTGCAACGACGGCCCCGAGGAACATCCCGAGCCCTTCCCGTCGTGGGAGAACTTGGACCCCGCGGCTCGTAGCGAGCGCCTGGAAGCGCTTCAACAAGCCAACGAGGATGCCGGCTGCCGCGTCATCGGCCTCACCATTGAGACGAAGCCTGACTGGTGCCTGGAACCCCATATCGATGCGATGCTGCGCCATGGCGCGACGCGCATCGAACTTGGCATCCAGACCTTGAGCGACGAGGTGACGGCCTTGACGAATCGAGGCCACACCGTCCAGGAAGCTGCCGACGCCATGCGCATCGCCAGGGATGCAGGCTTCAAGGTCTGCGTCCACATGATGCCTGGACTTCCCCGGCCAACCCAGACGAAAGGCCACTACGCGGTGGACAAGGCAGCCGACATCGAAGACATCCGAGAGCTGTTCGAAGGCGACGCCTGGAAGCCGGACATGCTCAAGATTTACCCCACGCTCATCGTCGAAGAAGGCGAAACGACGCTGAAGAAGTGGTGGCGCGAGGGCCGCTTCGAGCCGCTTGATACCGACGGCGCCGTAGATGTCGTTGCCGAAGCCCTGCGCCATGTGCCCGAGCATTGCCGCATCCAACGCATCGATCGCGACATCCCCACGACGCACGTGGTGGCCGGCGTCCAGAACAGCAACCTGCGCCAATTGGCAGAAGCCGAAGCCTTGCAACGAGGCGTTCGCTTGCGGGACATCCGTGCCCGTGAAGTGGGCACTCGACTGCGCGACGGCGTTCCGGTGGACACCAACCGCATCCGGTTGGTTCGCCGCGACCACGACGCCAGCGATGGGCTCGAAGCGTTCCTGAGCCTGGAAGACCCCGAGGCGGACGCCGTCATTGGATTCCTGCGATTGCGCCGCGTCGGATCCAATCCACATCGACCGGAATTCCAGCACCCCAATGGCGCGGCCGTCGTCCGGGAACTGAAGGTGTACGGGACGGCCCAGGCGTTGGGCCAGCACGATGATCCGGAAACCGGCGCCTGGCAGCACCAAGGTCACGGAGCGCGCCTCTTGGCCGAAGCCGAGCGCATCGCCGCCGACTGGGGTGTTGGCCGCTTGCTTGTGATTGCCGGTCGCGGAGTGAAAGCGTATTACCGCCGGCATGGTTACGACGACCTCGGCCCCTACGTGGCCAAGAGTCTGTCATGAGCATCCACCGCCTCGAACCCGCCAAGCAGTTTGTCACTCGGATGGTCCTTCTGAACCGGTTCCACGCGCCGGACGAGGAAGACTACGAAGATGCCCACAGTGCCTTGGGCGCGATTCACCGGGGATTCCCCAGCAGCGACATTCACGAGCAAGCGGCCTACCTGGTCGCAGCCGTCGTCGCCGCCAAGCCCTTCGCGGAGGCCAACTTCCGGACTGGTTTCGATTACGTCGCGGACTTGCTGGTGCACGAAGGCTACGACCTCGATGCCGGCCTGCGCGACCAACAAGACGCCGGCACGGCCGTCTGGGAAATTGCGGAGGAAGGGCAAGAGGCCATCGCAGCGTTCCTGGCCGATTGGTTCAAGCCGCGCATCCTAAAGCTCGCATAGAACCCTTGAAAGGCCGGAATTCGCTCGGCCGTTCAATGGAGTGCATCTTCTGCGCCATCGTCGCCGGCGACATCCCCAGCACGAAGGTCCACGAAGACGACCTGAGCTACGGCTTCCTGGACATCCAGCCCTTGGCCCGTGGACATGCTTTGGTGATTCCCAAGCAACATGGCCAACGATTGGCTGACTTGTCCCCGCAAAGCGCCGCTGCCGTGATCCAGGCCGCCCAGGCGCTGACGCCGAAGTTGTGCCAAGCCGTCGGCGCTGTGGATGCCACCATCGCCATCAACGACGGCCCGGACGCCGGCCAAGAAGTGCCCCATTGCCACATCCACATCGTCCCGCGTCGACCCGGCGACGCCGGCGGACCCGTGCACGCCTTGTTCCCGGAGCGTCCGACACCTGATGCCGACGACATGGCGGCCATCGCCGCGGCGGTGACCGCATGACCGTGTACGCCGTGCCCGTCGAAGTGCGCTTCAACGACATGGATGGTCTTGGCCACGTCAACAATGCCATCTATCTCACGTTCCTCGAACACGCCCGGATGAAGTTCTTCACGGAAGAAGCGGGCAGCACGAGTGAGAAGGACTTCCCCTTCATCATCGCCCACGCGGCCCTGGATTACAAGAAGCCCATCAAGATGGGCGCCGAGCTGGAAGTCCGCATGTGGACCAGCCGCATCGGCGGCAAATCCTGGGATTTCGACTACGAGATTCGGGACACCAAGAGCGCCGTAACGTACGCGACGGGCAAAACCGTGCAAGTCGCCTACGACTACTACTTGGAAAAGTCGGACATGCTCGAAGGCGACCTCAAGGAACTCGTCAAGAGCCTGATGCCATAGTTCCAATCGAACGACCACGTTGCTTTTCAACTAGGACGGCGGCTCGAAGTCGGTGGCGCGTGCGGGTGCAAAGACATTGGCCTGGGCACATGGCCCTGGACGCCAAAGCGGCGCTTGGGCTCTGAGCGCAGCCGCCATCGCCGCATTGCCATTTCTTGACGGGGTAAGGCCCCGGTGCAGCACCACGACGTGCATCCAAACCTGGGAACGGATCTTCTTCATCCCAGACTTGCTGTTCATGCCCGCCGTCCTCGCCACGGCCCTCTTGGTTGGCTCGTGGATCGCACAGCGCCGCCACTGGCGCTTCGATCATCGATTCTGGGATCAAGCCGATCCCAACGAACTGCCCGAAACGCCACCCGGGCACTTGCGACCCGAAAAACTGGAGCGCGACCTGACCCGCCGGACCATGCAATGGTGCGCCTCCGCCGCCATGCTCGTCGTCGGCATGTATGGATTTCTGACCACGACACCCATCGGCCGCCGCGCCTGCGACCCCATTGCTTTCTCACAACCCACAGGCCTGGAGCGGTGCAGCGGCCCCGCCCAATGGTCCGATGCGTTGATCGCCTACCAAGTCTGGCTGTTCATCGCCATCGCGCTTGTTCTGGCCATCAGCCTCGCCATCAAATCGCGTCGATTCATCGATCGCGATCGGCCCCGCCGCCTCCCGTTCCAACGCCGCGCCGCCCAGACACCTTGAAAGGGCATCCCGGGCTCGCCGGCATGTGACCGCCCAGCCAGGGGACCGCATCCGCATCACCACCGCCGACGGCGCAACCTTCGAAGGCCTGTTGATGCCCCGCCATGCGTTTAGCGGCGACGAAATCATCACGGTCAAGCTCGACAATGGCTACAACTTGGGCCTCATGGAATCAGGCTCCCAGGTCGAAGTCCTCGCCCCGGCCAAAGCCCGCAATGTGAGCCTCTCGACGCCCGAACCGCGCGAAGGATTGCCGACCATCGCGATTCTGGGCACCGGCGGCACCATCGCCAGCTTCGTCGACTACCGCACTGGCGGCGTCACGCCCGCCACCAAGCCGGAAGAGCTTGCAGCCGCCGCGCCCGAATTGTTCGATGTCTGCAACCTTCGCGCAGAAGTGGTCTTCGAGATGTTCTCGGAGGACATGCAGCCCGAGCATTGGAGCCAAATTGCCGAGCGGGCCGCATGGCACCTCAACAACGGCTGCCACGGCGTCGTCATCGGCCACGGCACCGACACCATGGGCCATACGGCGGCGGCGCTTGCATTCAGCCTCAAAGACCTACCCGGACCCGTCGTCTTGACCGGCAGTCAGCGCAGCAGCGACCGCCCCAGCACGGACGCCGGCCTGAACCTGCTCGCGGCGGCTCGCGTTGCGGCATCGACGGACCTTGGCGAAGTCGTCGTTTGCATGCACGAGACCAGCGACGACGACCGCATCGCCATCCACCGGGCGACGCGTGTGCGCAAGATGCACACCAGCCGCCGTGACGCATTCCAAAGCATCAACGCCATGCCCCTCGGCTTCGTCGCCGGCAAGGACATCACCTGGAACCAGCCCTACGTGAAGGCCGGCGCGGGCCCAGCCGTCTGCGATGCGGTCTGGGACGAAGAAGTCAGCATGATCACCAGTTATCCGGGCCTATGGCCGGATCACATCGAAGACGTGGTTCGCAAGGCCACCGTCATCGTCGGCACCGGCCTTGGCCACATCGCCCAGCGATGCCTCCCCGGCGTCGAAGCCGTCCTGAAGCGAGGCGCCCACGTCGCCATGGCGACCCAATGCATTCACGGCCGCGTCAACATGAACGTCTACTCGACGGGGCGTGATTTGCTGCAAATGGGCGTCATGCCAGCCCAGGACATGCTCCCCGAGGTCGCCTACATCAAGATGATGTGGATTCTTGGACACACGGACGACCCCGTGGAAGTGCGACGCCTCTTCATGACGAACCTGGCCGGCGAAATGGACGGAGACAGCCCCGTCCTCGCATTCGGCCGCAACGCGGAGGTCGACGCATGATCTCCGGCGAGGAAGCGCGCAAGTTGGCCATCTCCGACGGCGAACTCGATTACAAGGCGCTGCGCTTCATGTGCGGCCTGGAAATCCACCAGCAACTGGACACGCGCAAGTTGTTCAGTCCGGCACCCAGCGGCGTCGTCGACCCGGACGAAGTGGCCGCCCGTTCCTTGGCCAAGTACGACCGGCGCCTGCGCGCGACGCAATCCGAGCTTGGGGAGACCGATCCGGCCGCCCTGGCGGAGGCCAAGAAACGCAAGGCATTCCGATACCTCGCCATTGACGGCTTGACCAGCCTCGTCGAACTCGATGAAGAGCCGCCACATCCCATGAGCCAAGACGCACTGGATGTCACCCTGACCTTTGCCGGATTGCTGGGCAGCCGCCCCGCCGACGAAGTGCACATCATGCGCAAAACCGTCATCGACGGCAGCAATACCAGTGGCTTCCAGCGGACAAGTCTCGTGGCCACCGGCGGCAGCGTGCAACCCGACATGGGCGGCGCCGTCAGTGTCTGGACCGTCGCAGTCGAAGAAGACTCCGCGCGCAAAGTGGACGACCTCGATGGCCGAGTCACGTACACCCTCGATCGTCTTGGCGTGCCCCTCATCGAAGTGGCCACCGGACCCGACATCACAGACCCAAAGCATGCACAGGCCACGGCGCGACGCCTCGGTGCCTTGCTGCGGACCACCGGCCGTGTTCGACGCGGTTTGGGCAGCATTCGCCAGGATCTGAACGTCAGCATTGGCGTGGGCGACCGCGTCGAAATCAAGGGTTGCCAAGATCTGCGCGCGGTTCCATCGGTCATCGAGAAGGAAGTTCGCAGGCAGCTCTGGCTGCACTACGTGGCCGAGGAGCTACGCAGTCGTGGATTCACGCCCGAATCCTTGGCCGCGCCTGCTGATGTCAGCGGTTGCTTCGACGACACCGCGGCCAAGATGATCGCCTCGACCCTGAAGAAGGGCGGCAAGGTGCTCGCATTGCGCCTGCCCCACTGGAAAGGGCTGATCGCGGGCCATGAAGGGCGCAAAGACTTGCCACGATACGGGAGTGAATTCGCAGCCCATGCCAAGGTCGCCGCCGGCGTCAAGGGCGTCTTCCACAGCGACGAATTGCCCGCCTACGGCATTCAGGACAGTGAAGTCACAGCCGTGCGTGAGGCGCTCCAACTCTCCGACGATGATGCCTTCGTCTTGTGCGTCGAACGGGAAGCAACGGCCCAAGCTGCCCTCGAAGGGGTGGCCCGTTGCGCCGCCGATGCCCTGCAAGGTGCCGGCCGCGCCGTGCGCGCTGTCCAACCGGATGACAGCACCCGTTACATGCGACCCCTTCCGGGCGCGGCGCGGATGTACCCCGAGACGGATGCGCCTCCGATTCGCATCACGCAGGATCACTGGCAGCACATTCTGGACACGCTGCCACCCTTGCCCGAAGTCCGGATCGCAACGCTGGTTCAGGAACATGGTTTGAGCGAAGATGGCGCCACGCAGCTCGTCGCGAACGACCAAGACGTCACCTTGATCCGGCTCAGTGGATCGATGGACGCCAATCTCGCGGCCCGGATGTTGTTGCAAGTCGTGCCCGATTTGGACGACGGGGAACGCGCCATCACGAATCTGCCCCGCCTCGCCGAGGCGCTCGCTGCGGGCCAGTTTGCCAAGGAAGGCATGGACAAAGT
>JBMZJT010000036.1:13239-18073 GCA_049617695.1 Thermoplasmatota archaeon
ATGGACAAGGACGCCTCGCTCGACGTCGCCGGCGCCATCGAGGCCGCAGGTGCGACGGCCGTAGATGACAGCGAAGTCGATGCCATCATCCAGGCCGCCGTGGACGAACGCATGGAATTCGTCAAGGAGCGCGGCATGGGCGCCATCGGACCCCTCATGGGTCCCGTCATGGGGCAACTGCGAGGCAAAGTCGATGGCAGTGTCATCTCGGCCAAGCTCAAGGCCGCCATCGAAGCAGCCCTGCAATAGCCTCAAGGACCCCGGACCGGCTTGACGCCTGTGTTCGTCCTGGCAAGCACATCGCCGCGCCGCCATGTGCTGTTGCGCTACTTGCTTGACGAATTCACGATCGACGCCGTCCCGGTCAACGAAGTTGCGCCGCGTGGCTTGCCCGTGGGTGACGCCTTGGAAGTCATCGCACGCAAGAAGGCCCTGGCGGCCAGCCGCAAGCATCCGGACGCCGTCGTGCTGGGCGCCGACACCGTGGTCGTGTACCGCGATCATCTCGTGGGAAAGGCCCGATCCGAAATCGAATTGCGAGCCAACATGGCAATGCTGGCAGGGGAAACCCACCAAGTCGTCACGGGCATTGCCTTGGCCTACGACGGGCGCGCCTTGGACGCCGAGCATTGCGCCACCCAGGTTCGATTCGATCGCTTTCCCCCAGAGGTGCTCGGCAAATATGTCGCCTCCGAGGCATGGGTGGGCAAGGCGGGCGGATACGGCATCCAAGATCCGATTCTCGCGCCATACATCCACATTGATGGCCCCTGGAGCAACGTCGTCGGGCTGCCCCTGGCAACGACCCAGGCCGTCTTGGAGCGCAACGACATCCCCACGAAGGAGCCGCCCAAAGAGTCCTGGCTGCGGGACCACAACCCATTTGATGACCCATCGGGGTGAATGGTCGTGCGTGCCTGGCTGCTCTTGCTGCTCGTCCCGTTGGCCGGTTGCCTTGCGGATGACGGCCCCGACCTGAACGATGTTGCCCGCGATGTAGAAGCGGCAGCAGAGGATTTCCTGGTCGCCGACCATGACCACGCGGATGCCAGCCTGCACGCATCGAGCCTCAACTTCGAGCGCGTGGGCTACACGAACGGTTTCGACAATTCAGGTTCAGCCGACGCCATTCCCGCGGGCATGACATACAATGAACTGGCGGTCCACGGCGACTATGCATACCTGGTGCGCGCGACGCCCGAACCCGGCTTGTCCGTACCCACGCCCGTCTGTGGACGTGTGCCCAGTCCCCTGGACGGCGGCATCCCCGTGCAGCACGGTGGCTTCAGCATCATCAACGTGGCCGACCCAACCGACCCCCTCGTCGTTGGCACCTACGAAGCCCTCCCGGGCGCAGATATTGAAGTCAGCCGCGACGGCGAATTGGTCTTCTTCAGTACCCAACGCAATTGCCCCAACCAAATTGCCGGCGTCCTGCAAGCGGACAACGATCCCAGCGACGTGCTGCCCCGGGGCATCCACATCGTCGACGTGCGCGACCCACGCGCGCCGGAACTGGTGTTCATGCAACCGTTGCCCGTGAACGGACCCCACACCATCACCTACGGGGAGGTCGCCAACCAAGAGCTGCTCTTCGTGAGCACGTACGACCTCTACGATGACCCGGCCGGCAATCCCGCCGTCGTGGCCGCCACGCAGCGCGTGTACATCTTCGAATTGCTGCGCGACCCGGCAAGCCTCACCGACCAAGTGTCCCTGCGCTTGGCCAACGTCTTCTTCCTCACGGACCGCGGCAACCAAGGTCAACTCGTGTTCCCTCACGACGCCATCCACCAAACCCATCCCACCGGCCGCGAATTGCTTTACGTCGCCTATTGGGACAAGGGCGTCCAAATCGTCGACATCACGGACCTCAATGGACCCTTGCCGGTCGTCGACGCCTTCACGGACTTCAGCCCAAGCAGCCACAACGCGATTCATCTGGCACGGCCCTTTGAAGAGCCCATCAATGGCCAGCACATCACCGTCGCCCAACCCGAATTGATCAGCGCCGATGAAACCGGCCAAATCACATTCCTTGACACGACGCTGCCTGACGACATCCGCAAGGTCGGCACCTGGACCCTACCTGGCGAATTGACCGTCCACACCTTCGACTTCAGCCCCCACAATTTTGTCCTGCGCGACGCCAAGGTCTTCTTGGCACACAACCACGCCGGCATTTGGGTCATCGACGCCCAAGACGTGGAACAGCCCCGAAGCACGGGCTATTTCCTGGACGTCGAGCCCCGCATGGACAGCCCGATCCACCAGCCCTGGTTCTGGGGAACCCAATGGGCCACCACCGGTGAATTGCTGGCCGTGGACCAATCCAGTGGCCTCTACGTCCTGCGCTACACCGGACCGTAGCAACCTTACGCGCCAGCAGCCATGAAGCGCCCGTGTCCAGGGACCTGCAATGGCTCGTCGCAGCCAACGCCATCTTCGTGGTCGGCGGCCTGATCGCCTATGCGACCTCCATCAATCTCGCGTTGATCACGGCTTTCGCCCTCGTTGCGGCCCTTGGCGGCTTGTGGCACATGCGAGAAGGCCCCTTGGCTGCTGGCGCCGACGTGGGCCGCAGTTTCGCCGCAGGTGGCTGGGCCGTCCTTGCGATCTTGATCATCCTGCCCTACATCACGGTCCTCGACGGCCGCAGCCTCTGGAGCAGCGACGCCTACGCCGCCCTCACCGTGGCTGCCGCCGGCGCCGCGATGGCCGGCTGGAACGCAGCGCTCCTGCGCAACCACCCGCAAATGCGCACCTACCTTGGCTTCCACGCGTTGATGATCGTCGCAGCGTTCATCTTGGCGTTGCGCGGCGATGGCACGTCGATCATCGTCGAGTTTGGCGGCGACATGATTGCCGTGCGAGACCTGCGCCTGGCGCCAGCGCTCGTTGCGGCGCCGAGCCTTAGCTGGGCCTTGGCCGTTCGGGCTCAGGATTCGACGTAGCCCGGAAAAACATCCGGCAGTGTGTCATGCGGCAGGGCAACCTGCGTGGGCGCCAACGGCAAGTGCAGCGTCGCCTCGGGGCCGACATGGACCAGACTGCGCGCGAATGTCGGGTCCTGTTGGATCTCGCCGTCATTGTTGGACAACGTCAACCGGACGGTGCTTCCTGCGGGGATGACGTCGTATTGCGGGTAGAAGTCAATGCGAAGGCTGTAGCGTCCGTCGACGTCGCTGGGAGCGTCGAATCCGTTGCGATGACGGGTGTCTTGGTAGCCGTGGTTGTCGCAAACGGATTGGCCACCACAATCCTTGCCATCGACGGTGAGATGAGCGACCCAGTGAGTGCTGGCTTCGTCGGTGGTGGCGTTGAACTGTAGCCAGGGGCGACCCACGAGACGCAGTTCCTCGTCGGTCGTGAAGCTCCATTCGAGGCGGTCGGGCGCCAGATCTTGTCCGCCAATGACTTGCTGTTCATCGGGTACGACGCCGAGATCCAGGAGGACTTCCTCGGGGTAGTCGACGATTTCCAAGTCCGCCGCCTGGGCACCGCTGGCCACCAGCTCGCCCGTTGCAGAGAGTTGGAGCACCTGCCAGGGTTGATCCCGGGGCGGGAAACTGTCGATGCCCCACCACTGCTCCGTGTCATCCTCGATGAGCACGGGCGGCAGGATTTCCAGGATGCCGTTGTGCCAGCCCTTCAGGAAATGGTCGTACCAAGCTGTCTGAATTTCCAGGGCCCAATCCTCGCGGTCCGGGAATGCGTGGCCCCACTGGCCAAAGATGCCGCGCTTCTCGGATTGAAGGTCATTGAAGATCGGGTCGATGTGAATTGGCCGGACATTCCAGTCCCGCAAACCGTGGACATGGAGGACGCTGGCCGTGATGTCCGCTGCCATGGGGCGGTAGTCGCGGGTGCGCCAGAATTCGGTGTGATCACCACTGAAGTCGAGGCCGGCTTGGAATTGCTCCGCTTGGCAGTCCAACTTTTCGGCGTACAAGGGCGCATTGTTGGGGTCGCTGCTCGGCACGGCGCTGCCTTGGAAGTAGCTCGCCATGCCAATCAGCGGCTGAAGTTCGTAAGGGACCCCTTGGAAGAACGACCATTCGTATTGATTGCTGACGCTGGCCACGGGAACGATGGTCTTCAGCGCCGGCGGGTTGAGCATGGCCGTCGTGAATTGGGTCTCGCCGACGTAGCTGGCGCCCCACATGCCGACGTTGCCATTGCTCCAGGGCTGATCGGCAATCCATTGGACGTAGTCGTAGCCGTCCTGCCATTGCTCCGGGCCAGTCTGGTCGATGCAACCGCCGGCCTCATGGTTGCCGCGCACATCGGCAAAGGCGACAGCATAGCCACGGGGGACGAACCAATCGACCAGGCCCTGACTGTACGGGTCGCCGGCGCCAGTGCCAGTCACGGCGACTTCGCCTTCGCCGCTGCCGACGCTGACTGGATCCATGCCTTGGTATGGCGTGAAGCCAAGAATGGTCGGGAAGGGACCCTCACCCTCGGGAAGGACCCAATCCAAGTAGAGTTGGACGCCCGTGGTCCCTTCAAAATGAGCTTCCTCATGGGATCCGATGGCCATGGTCGCCTCGCTGATGGGCACGCGCACCGGCTCAGGCTCCGGATCGGGGACGGGATCGCCGCCATCGACGCAGCCAGCCAGGGGCACGAGCAGCAGGAGCAACCAGAATCGCATGCCCTGGGCTCGGTTTCGGGCTCTTGAGGCTTGCGTCAGCAAGCAATGCACGGCATCGGCTCAGGCTGGATGGCCAGTGCGTCGACAGGCGCCAGGGGCAAGCCCAACACGAGGTCGCCCAGGTCGTACTCGTTGCCTTGCATCTGCGTCGGCACGGGAATCACTTGCTCCGGGGCG
>JBMZJT010000037.1:0-17710 GCA_049617695.1 Thermoplasmatota archaeon
GTTGGGGATGATCACCCCTTCCACGCGCCGGTAGGCTTGGCGCTTGGCTTCCGCCATGGTCGTGCCCTTGCCGGTTACGAACAAGACGACGCCGTGGCTGCCTGCGACGCGCCATTGGCCGTCCTCCTGCTTCGTGTCCTGGATGTGCAGGCCCTCGCGGTCCTTGCCCCGCACGACGATGGCGGCGTTACGAGAATTTTCGTCAAACGTCGCCTCGTCATGGAATGGAAACGGCGGCATGCAGATGCGAACACCGACTTGGAATCCACGATGGACCTTCAATTTCGGGTCCCTTCCATGCGCCAGGTCATCGAAGAACGCGCCGACGCCGGATGTCATGCCTTCGGTCTGCAGCATGATGGTCGGGTAGCCAAAGCGCGGCGTGAACTCCAGGGGGTAGATGCCGCTGCCGTTGACGATACAATTGAGGTCGATGCTGCCCACGTAGCCTTGCTGGGCCAGCCAACCTTCCAGTTTCCCCAGGGTCCGATTGAAGAGATTGTTGCGACGGCACCAGAACATACTCGTGCCCATTTCGCCGGTGCTTGGCCCAATGTTGCGGTCAAACAGTTTCTTGTGCTCGAAGTTCAGGTTGACCGGCTCGATGAATTTGTGACCATTGAAGAAAC
Source organism: Thermoplasmatota archaeon (assembly GCA_049617695.1). Lineage (GTDB taxonomy): Archaea > Thermoplasmatota > E2 > JACPAO01 > JAHFTW01 > JBFKXH01. The sequence continues at coordinate 630 of JBMZJT010000037.1, forward strand.
CGCAAACCGCCACTTCGACGCCGCTGACCTTCTCCTGTAATTGGAAGCCCTTCATCCGGTGCCCCCAGGCCTTCTTGTAGGCTCGCAAGACATCGATGACGTCACTGCCATCTGGCTGATGACCCACGTACAGCAGGCGCTTCACATTCTGCACCTCCCCCAGCGGCTTGATGACGTACGCGCGCTTGCGTTGCTCCACGAAAGCAATCGCCTCATCGAAATCCGTGAACTCCTTGTGGCGCAGGGTCGTCACGCCGTGCTGCTCCAAGATGTCCATGGCATATCCACGATCATCCTCCAAACGATCCGTCGCCGGCGAGCCCCCCACCACGGCCTTCCCCTGGGCACGCAGCTTCTGAGCCAACGCCCCCGTACCGATCTCGTCGCCAATCCAGATGTCATCGAAGACAATCACATCCGCCCAATCCACATCGGCCTCCCAATCATCCGTCTTGGGCACAAAACCATCGGCCACCTCCTTGTCCGCCTCCCGGTGAATGTAGTACCGGACTTCATGGCCCTCCTTCTGGACCTGCCATGCCGTATCGCCAATGAGGCTCACGTCAGCCGAGATGAACAAGAAGCGTCGAGGCTCCATACCAACACCCGATGAAGTTCAAGGCAAAAAACCGGGCGCCTCCCGCCATCCACGCCGAACCGCGTCGGAGGCCTCATATAGGGGCCCCATTTGGCCGCGAATGCGCCTCCCGGGCAGCCGAATTCGGCACTGGGAATCAGCGACGACCGCGGGGATAGTGTAGCGGTATCACGTTGCCTTGCCAAGGCAACAACTCGGGTTCAAATCCCGGTCCCCGCACTTTGCTTGGCCTTGTGTCAAGTTGTTTGGGTGGCCTCGACGAAGTCGAGCGCCGCGCTCCGAATGCAAACGTGGGCGTTTGCGTTGGAATCCCAGTGCCCGCACTTCGAGCGGCTTGGCCGTTTCTCTCTTGGTTTCCGTTCAGCGGCAGCCTCATGGCTTAAACGGGGCGTGGTGACTGGCGGTTGTCGGCATGGGGTCGGAGCGGAAGCTACCAGGTGATGTGGTGGGCAATGCCATTGGCAAGGTGACGCAGGCCAGTGTGCGCCATGCTCGGCTTGTGGTGATGCTGACGTTGTTGGCGACGGGTGCTTTGATGGTGGGCATCCAGAACACGCAGGTTGATCAAGAATTGACGGATGGTTTGCCGGAGTCGAATCCGAACAAGCGCGCGATGGACCGCGTCATGGACAAGTTGCCTGGCATTTCGACGCTGGAGGCGGTCTTGTTGGAGATCGATCCGGCCAAGGCGGGTCCGTTGGGCATCAATGAGGTACGGCATCAGGATGCGATTCGTGCCGAGGAGCATGTCTGGCAATTCATCCATGAACGTGTCCCCGAGCTCACGGGTGGCGTGGGCTTGCATCATGTGGTCAAGCAGGTGCGCGTGGTCGTCAACAACAATGACGAGTCATTCTATGCAATGCCGGCCAACGATCCTGCTGGTCGTGGCGAATTTGACCTCTTGTGGGGGATCGCCAACAATACGGTCAAGTCGAACATCGAGTTGACCATTCGCAATCCGGATTACCAATCGACGGTGCTGGCGATTCAGTACAACGTCGATGACTTGGACAGTGACACGACCAAGGAAATCGGTCGCAAATTGACGGAGGCGACCGCAGCGTATCGGGAGGCGGTACGCGCCGGCGAGGTGCCCGTCCAGTTTGACATCTGGAAGGAGGACTACGTCGTCAATTTGGGGCCCCAATCTGGTTTGGCCAAGTTTGAGGGGCATCTCTTGGAGGAGTTGCCCGTCTTTGTTCCGGCGGCGTTCTTGCTCATCTTTTTCCTGTTATGGATTGGTCTTCGCAATCCTGGATCCGCGCTCATTGGCATTGCAAGTCTCTTGATTGCAAGTGCCGCCACCGTGGGCTTGCTTGGGTGGCTGCGAATTCCGTTCACATCGGCCAACATCGCAATGATTCCGCTCATCGTGGGCAACGGCATTGATTACGCCATCCATGTGCTGAATGAATACACGGAGGAGCGCAGCCAGGGCAAGAGCCTGGAGGCGACGTTCCGGGCCGTCGGCGGGCGCGCCGGCGTGGCCATGACCTTGGCGACGGTGACGTCGGTTTCGGGCATCCTGAGCATGTTGCTCTCCACGAGCATCGCGATGAAGCACTTGGCCATCAGCAGTGCCTTCGCCATTCTCACCGTCACGATCTTGTCGCTGACGTTCATTCCAGCGGCGACGGCGCTCTTTGGCGACCGGATGCATGTGGCGTTCAAGCCCAGCACGGTCATGCCGAAGATCTACCAATTCGTCAACCGCCGCAAGGCGCTCAGCCTCGGCCTGTTCTTGGTGCTCTCCGGCGTCTTTTGGGTCAACACGGGCAACCTGCAATACTTCACGGACCTCACCGGCAGCAACTTCCCGGAAGAGGATGAGTTCATTCAAGCCTATGAGCGGCTGAAGGTCCGCCAACAGGGTTCAGCAGATGAATTGGTCATCATTGAAGGCGACTTGACCGATCCAGACACCCTCACCTACATTCGCGCCTTGGAGGAGGACTTCATGACGCGCACAGAGTACGTCAAGAGTCGGGCACATGTCAACAGTCTGACCGTCCTCCTGGGTGCGTATGAACTGCTGGGCAACACGCCCAACGCCGCTCAACCGCTTCTCGAGAGTGGCCTGAATCAAGTCTTGGAGGATCCCACGGCGCCCTTCGCGGATCCTGGAAATCCGCGGCCAACGGCGTGGGTGGATGATGAAGACCACGTGCGCAATGCTGCGCCCACCGATCGCGCGACGATTGAGGCAGACATCGAGGCCATGCAAGCCAACATTGCCTGGCAGCCCCTCGTTGACTTCCTGTACAGCCAAGACGGCACGGTCACCATCATTGATGTCTTGGTGGACGACGGTGGCAGCCGCAGCCTCGAGACCCTGGAAGGCATTCAGCGCATGATGGAGGACGTCGTCGCCAACCAGGAACACCTGCGCCCTGACGACGTCACCGTCCACATCAATGGCCTCAGCACCGGTCTCTACCAATACCTCGACTTCGGCTTCAAGTGGCTGCGCGTCCTGTTCATCGTCAGCGCCGTCGTCGGCACCACGATGATGTTCCTGTTCACCCGCAGTTGGCGCGCCACCGGGGCCTTCCTTGTCCCCCTTCTGTTCACCACGACTTGGTTCTTGGGCATCTTGCCCTTCTTTGACATCCTCGTCGGGCCTGGCTTGATCTTGCCCATCATCTTCATCACCAGCATCGGCAGCGATTATGCCGCGCATTTGAGCTGGAACATCCTCAAGACAGGCCGGCCGCGGGAAACGTATCGAACCACAGGGAAGGCCATCTTCTTCTCGGCCATTACGGACTTCTGCGCGTTCTTCATTTTCAGCTTCAGCTACTTGCTCGGCGTGCGCAGCCAAGCTCTGGCAACAAGCCTCGCGATCCTGGCGATCTTCGTGGTGACCATGCTCACCGTACCGCTGTTCTTCAACATGAAACGCCGCGACGATGGCACGCTCGTCGCCAACGTCTAAGAAGTCTGGCCCGGCTGGTGCGATGTGCGCCTCCTGGCTGTCCTCCTGTTTGCCCTGCTTGCCGGGTGCAGCAGCCCGGCGCCGGAAGAACCGGAGCCGGTCTTCGAAGCGGCGCCGCTTGAAGCCATTCGAGGCGTCGTTGTCGACGGCGCCATCATCCCGCTCGCCGATGTGCGGGTCTGGTCTGGCGATGTCGAAACCCGCACGGACAGCCAAGGCCGCTTCATCCTGCCCGGATTCGAAGGCACGCACCTTGTTCAGGCCGACCACGAGGGCTACCGCGCCGTCGAAATCCAGGCCACCGCGGGTCCAACCATTCACCAATTGCAATTGCTCCCGGAAGCCAACACGGATCCATTCGTCGAGACCATGCAATGGAATGGACTCCTGGCCTGCAGCTGGACCATTGGGCTGGCGTTCTACACGGGCTGCGGCGTGGGCGAATACATCGACGATCACAGCCGCCGCTTCGACATGATTGGCGCGCGCCCCCATTTCCTGCAAAGTGAACTGGACTGGGACGCCACCCAGATTGCCGGCGAAAACCTCTGCATGCGACATTATGCCAGCAGCGGCGTCGGCGGCGACATCCTTGGCGATGCCTGCGGGCCAACGCCCCAAGTGTTTGCACTCGACGCCGAGCGGATCGAAGAAGTCGGCATTGGCAACACGCGCGGCATCGAACGCGTCGTCTGGGCGGATTCATGGACTGCCGAAGCCCCAACGGTGGGCATCGCCCTCGACCAGCCCTTCGAAGTGTACACGAATCTGTTCTACCACTTTCAACCGCGACCGGGTTGGACGTTTCTGGCCGACGGCCCGCATCCCGTGCCGGCTTAGGCACGCTTGAGGCGCACGGGGGAGCCGCAAATGACGCACTCGTCGCCTCGAGGCATCGTTTCGTAGCGCTTGCCACAGCCAATGCAGCGGGGCTGCCAATCCACCGTGCCGACGGGGCCGTCTTGGTTCACGGTCTGTGTTTGGATGCCAAGGCGCATGGCCAAGTCCAACATCGTGAAATCGTCCGTGACGAGAATCGCTTTGCGCTCGAATGCCAGGGCCAACAGGGAACGGTCGGCTTCGCTGAGCCGACCAAGGTTTCCGGCCTGCATGGCTGCGTCGTCAACGCGATCCGTTGCTTTGGGGCCGGCGCTGCGCACTTCCAGGCCCAAGCTCAGCCAATCCTGGAAACGGCGCGCATCCCGGCCACCGGGGGAGACTTCCGCCGCCGCTTCCGGCGTGGTCGACCAGGTGCCGCGCGGGGGTTCCTTGCCACCCAGCAAGAGCGACGTATCCAGGACCAACTCCACAGCGGCGCGACGGGTGCCCGCTTCTTGAACCCCTATGAACCCCGGGTGATGTGCCCCTGTGTGGACGCCGCCTTGTTTGCAGGCCTCGTGGCCCTCTCCCTGCTGCCGCCCTTCCTGTTCGCCCTGAACGTGCGCAGCCAAGAGCGACACGACCGGGAGCCCGTGCGTGCCGTTGTGGGCACGTTCCTATGGGGTGGCACCATCGGCGTCATCGTCGCATTGATTCTGCATGCGTTCTTCGCCTTCGGCTACCAGCAAAGCGGCGCCGGCCTCGTGCTCTCCACGGAAATGGCGGCCGTCCTCATCGCGGCGCCGGTCGTCGAAGAATTGGCCAAAGGATTCGGCTTGCGCCTGCCGCGCCGCAACATCTGGGAATTGGAGGATGGCATCGTGTACGGCGCCGCCATCGGCCTTGGATTTGCAGCGACCGAGAACTTGGTTTACGGCATCGTCGCCCTGGCAGAAGGCGGATTCAGCCTCGCATTCGGCACCGTCGCCCTGCGCGTCATTAGCGCCATGTTGCTGCATGCCTCCGCGTCCGCCATTGTCGGGTACGGCTACAGCAGGGCCCGACTCGGGGCCGGCGGCCTCGGAATTGTTGCCGCCTACCTCTTGGCCGTGCTGCTTCATGCCGCCTACAATTTCCTGGTCAGCCTCGAAGTCTTCTACGGCGTCCTGATGGGCATTGTCCTGGTCGCGACCACCATGGCGGCCATGCGAAAAACGCTGACGCGCCTGGACCGGGAAACCTGGTGAATCGGCCCGCAATCAGCCATCTTCTCCTGTTGGCCATTGTTCGGCCCGCCGTGTCCCTTATCAGCGACCCCTAGGTCGCCGCCCAATGACGAAAGTCGGCTTCGTCGGCGCTGGAACCATCGGCGCCAACAGCATCTTCGCCACCCTCGCGCTGACCAACAAGATCGACGAGATCGCTCTCGTGGACATCGCCGAGCCCGCTGCCGTCGGCCGCGGCATGGACCTGGACACCACCAGCGTCGCCTTTGGCCGCCACACCAAGGTCACCGGCAGCACCGACTACGCGAGCTTGGCTGGCAGCGAAGTCGTCGTCGTCAGCGCCGGCATGCCCCGCAAGCCCGGCATGACCCGCGCCGACCTGCTGAAAATCAACATCGGCATCATGCGTGACATCTGCGCCCAGGTCAAGAAGCACGCCCCCGACTGCGTCTTCCTCCTCGTCACCAACCCCGTCGACATCCTCCTGTACATCTGCTACAAGGAACTCGGCTTCCCCCGCGAACGCGTCATCGGCATGACCAGCCTGCACGACTCCAGCCGCTTCACGGACATCGTGCGCACCGCCACCGGTGACCGCAGCGTCCGCGCCACCATCCTCGGCGAACACGGCGAAACCATGTTCGTCAGCCCCACGCTGAGCAGCCCCGAACTGGAAGACGGCGACTGGGATGCCTGGGAAACCACCACCCGTGGCCGTGCCATGGAGATCATTGAACGCGTCGGCGCCACTGCCTACGCCCCCGGCGCTTGCACCGGCCGCATGGTCAAGGCGCTCATCGAAGACACGCGCGAAGAAATCGTCAGCGGCGTCATCGTCGATGGCGAATACGGCCACAGCGACGTCGCCACCGGCCTGCCAGCGGTTCTCGGTCGCGGCGGGCTCAAGGCCATCGTCCAGTACGACCTGACCACGGTGGAGAAGGCCAAGCTCGAGACGACGGTCGACGCGGTCAAGGAGAAGATCGCCGAAGGCCTTGAGATGCTCGAAGCTGCCTAAGCTTCAGATGAACGTGTGGCCGGGCCGGCGTGGTTGCTGCGCCGCCTCGGCTTCCGACACGGCACGCAGAATCTGCTCTTCCAGCTTCATCGCGTCAGCCAGCAACGGCCCTGCATCAATCTCGATTTGGGGGATCAACGGGTCCAACGCGGTGACCAAAGCAGCCGCCGCACGGCCGTCTGGATGGTCCTTGCGTGCTTCCACGACCAAGGTGCCCACGCGACCCTCGCGCCCGGCTTGCGCCAGCAATGCGCCCGTGACGCCACTCATGAGGCCCTGCCCAATCGGGGGGGCCTGGGTGCTTTCGAGCCGCTTGGCCACGTCGTCGTTGCAGGCAATGTGGTAGACGTCGGGGGTGTCATCGTCGTCGCTGCGCGTCACGGCATCGAGGCCGAGGATGAGTCGTGCATCGTGTGCCCAGGCCAGAATCGCCTCTGCGACGGCGGGGGCTGCTTCCGGGGGTAGGGGCAATTCGGTGCTGACGACGTAGGTCCGCCGGCAGGGGCCGCCCACTTCGCAGGCGACATCGCCGCCGTGAATCCGAATCGGACTCGACGGTCGACCGTTTTGGACATGCACGAGGTGGTCCATTCCTTCCAACACCAAATCCCCGACCAGCGGCATGTGGAGGTTTTGGATGAGGTATTGAGCCGCGATGGGACTGGCGGCGCCAGCGCCGGGGAAGGCGACGATGATCAAGGCGTCCGAGGGATCCATTTCGGTGAAGCTGCGTAGCTCCGGCATCAATGGGCAACGGCGTCCCACGGTCAAAGACTCGATGGTCCGAGATGTCGTGTAACCGTCTGTCGGCACCGTGTGTCGCCATCCAATGGGCGAGACGCTTAGCCGATCACCATACCTTCCATCTGGACGTCGCCTTCGGCGTAGCGTTCCAAACGGAAGGGGTGTAGATCCAGTTCTGGCTTGCGGCCCGCGATGAGCTGCGCGCTCAGGCGGCCGACCATGGGGCTGATCATCATGCCGTGGCCACTGAAGCCGCTGGCCTGCACAAAGTTGTCTGGCCCCGACGCCGCGATGCCCAGAATTGGCTTGCGATCCGGCGTCACGTCGTAACTGCCGGCCCATTGGCGCAGCACCTTGACCTGCCCGAGGCGCGGCAACAGGCGCACCGTTTGGCGGGCGAATTCTCGCAGGAATTCCAGGCTGCTGCCCCAATCGAGGCTCTCCTCGTGGTGGCCGCCGAGGCCGCCGACCAGTTCGCCTCGCATGTCCTGGTTGACGTAGTAGCCGGTGCTCAAGTCCACGACCATCGGGTCCAGAAACGGCTTGAGTGGCTCGCTGACGAGGATTTCATGGCGCTCCGGCTTATTGGGAAGTTCCAGGCCTGCCAAGCCAGCGCAGTGCTTGGCCCATGCGCCGGCGCCATTGACCACCCAATCGCACGCGATCGTCCCGCGATCGGTTTCGACGTGCGTGATCTTGCCGCCGGTGGTCTTGATGCCCGTGACTTGCGTAAACGTGCAGACTTCGACGCCGCGCTTCTGTGCGGCATCCTTCCAACCCCAAATCAGGGGCCACGGGAACACGATGGCATCGTCGGGATTGAACGTAGCACCGATGCATCCGTCGGTGTTGAGGCCGGGCACGATGCGCTCCGCCTTCTCGAGACTGATGACCTTCGTGCGGACACCGTGTTGGTTCTGGAACCGCGCGGCTTCCGTCAGCTGCGCCAATTGCTCTTCCCGCCGCGTCAAGAAGAGGTAGCCGCCTTGGCGCAGGAACACATTGTGGCCGGTTTCGCCGGCGAAATCCTTGAACGCCTTGATCGACCGCTGGGCCAGGACGATGTTTTCTTCACTCGTCCATTGGGCGCGGACGCCGCCGCCGTTGCGGCCCGTGGCGCCCTTGACGAGGCTGTCCTTGTCGAGCACCAGGACGTCGGTGATGCCGAGTTTGGCCAAATGGTGGGCGACGCTCAATCCGATGGCGCCGCCGCCGATGATGACGACTTGGTAGTGGTCCTTGCGCGGCCCAGGCGTGATTTGTTTCATGGGTCCTCCGAGGAAGCTTCGGCGCTGGGCGCGGCAAGGGTATCAAAGGCAATGGGGCGAACGGGCGGGCGGAAGGTCATCAGGTCCACTTCGTCCAGGCCGATGCCGTGGCGCTTGGCAATCAATTGCATGGCCACTTGGACGCAGGCCTTGCCTTGGCACGGTCCCGTCGCGAGGCCAAGGAATCGCTTCAGATCCTCGAAGCACGTGTACCCATCTTCCATGGCATGTTCCACGTCGTCGAGGGTCAGGTCCTCGCAGCGGCAGACAATGATTTTGTCGCTCATGGAGCCTCCCTCCAGTAGACGCCGGCGACGGTCGTCTGGCCCTGTCGGTCGACCTTGGGTTTGAGGACGCCGCCACGCGCTTCGAGCGCGCAGCCCGCTTGTTGCAACAGTTCCAATCGAGGGTTGCGCGGCACATCGCAGACGACGGCGTCGCAGCGATGCCAGGTGCCCTTGATGCGCGCTTTCTCCACGCGTGTGCCGCCGGAGACCTCCGTGACGTCGCCGGCCGCCACAAGCGTGCCGCCGGCTTGTTCCAATGCGTCGCAGAAGGCTTCGTCCGGGGTGCCGTGGACAACGACCTGGTGCCCGGGCAGGACATCGTGTTCTTCGAGGAGTTGCATGGCCCCGCGAAGGCCAATGACGCCTGGAAGATCATTGCCAGCGAACAGTGGCCAGCCATCGTGGCTTCCCGTCGTCAATGTGATCCGCTTGGCCCGGACTTCCCAAAGGTCATGGCCGCGGCGCACCGCGACGACGCCAGCGTAGATGCCGAAGGCCAAAGCATGCGACCATGCGGTCACGCCGTCCGGGGTGCGTTCGATGTCCCCTTCATCGACGAGCAACACGTCGCCGGCGCTCGCGGCAGCCCGTGCGTGGCCGGCGCGGCCGGCGCCAATGATGATTTCGTCCACTTCGATTTCGTAGCGCTTTGCCGTGACTGGAATGGGTTCTTCGGGTGCCTTGCCGACGCCGCTCATGAAACGGACGGCTTTGAGAAACGCCATGTTGAGCAGGCGGGGTTTGGTAAAGGCGCCATGCGGATCGAAGCCCTTGCGATAGACCATATCCGTGACGCCCAAGAGGTCCCGCTTGGCCGATCCGATGCGGTTCTGGCTTTGCACCGTCGCCGGCACGGCCTTTTCGAGACAGGCCGTGATGTTGGGGCGGTCATCCACTTGCACGAGGCACCCCGCGCAGCCGCCCGTGAAGCAGTGGCTTCCGCGGGGTCTGTGGTACTTCATGCTGCGCGACAATTCCAGGATGCCTGCGCGGTGCAAGGCACTGGCGAATGTGTCGCCCTCGTGGATGGGGATGGTCTTGCCATCGAAGGTGAAGCTGGCCAACGGGGCGTCGAGCCCCGGGGCCGTCAAGAACCGTTCGCCACGCCGTGCTTGCGCAGTTCCTTGCCCAGACGCCCCGTCATCCAGAGGCCCCACATGCGCCAATCACTGGCGAAGCTGGCCAAAGGTCGCTTGAAGGTGGCGGGGCGATTCTTCTCGAACACGAAGTGGCCAATCCAAGCGAATGCGTAGCCGATCAGGAGGCCGACCAGGAGAAACCAAGGCGTCAAGATGATGGCCAGCACGATGCAAATGGCTGCGAGGCTGGTGCCTGCCAAGTGCAGGGCACGGTTGGTCCCGTTGGCATGCTCATGCAAATAGAACGTCCAGAATTCAGACATGTTTGCGCCGTTCACGGTAGACGACTTGCCGGGCCACTGCGAGACTGATGGTGTCGTCTCGACCCATGAGCCATTTCACGTACTGGCGGTTGTCCTGCAGCTTGCCTTTGCCAGCGTCGCGCTCGAGCCGTTCGCGCAGGGCGAGCGTGCTGGCGCGGGGTTTGCGTCCTCGGCGGCCGGTTGCTTCGGTCTTGGTGCGCGGGGTGCCCGTTGCCAAGGCAGCCACGGCGATGCCTTTGCCGTAGGGGCCTGGGCGAATGCGGTATTGTTCACCGCTTGGCAGCACCACGTCCAGGTGGTCGCGTAGCAGGGTCGGCTCGGGGGCCATCAGCCATTCATTCCGGTCCCGGTTTAGAATAGATTCCGTCCGATGGTGGCCGATTTTGTTGCTACAGGGTGGCGCCGAGGATGAAGTAGCCCACGGCGGCGAGGCCGCCCGCGATGGCCGCGTACGGGATTTGGCTTGTGACGTGGTCCATCAAGTCCGTGCCGGTGGCGACGCTGCTCAGAATCGTCGTGTCGCTGATGGGGCTGGTCTGGTCGCCCCAGACGGCGCCACTGATGACCGCGCCAAAGCATAGGCCGAGGTACGTCGTGTCGCCGTTGCCCACCGCGAAGGCGAGGGGGATGGCTGCGGGGAACAGGATGCTCCATGTGCCGAAACTGGTGCCCGTGCTGAAGGCCACGACGCCGGCCGCGAACATCAGCAGGACCGGCAGGATGGCCTTGGGGGTGTCACCAAGGACGTCTGCGACGTAGGCGCCAACGCCGAGGGCGTCGCCGACTGATTTCATGGTGAGTGCCAGGGCGAGGATCATGGCGGCAAATGTCACGCCCTTGGCGCCGTTGATGACGCCGTCGAGTGCCTTCTGGAACGGCATGCCCTTGGCGACCGCGACGAAAATGCCCACGAGCAAGGCAGCGAAGAACGCCTCCGTGATGTACAGGGGCGGCTCGCCGGGCAGGCCCGTGCGTGCGACGTTGATGCCGCGCACGATGAAGTATGGAATCATCGCGATGCCCAAGAGGAACATGATGGGCATCAGGAAGTCGGCGAGACCGGACTTGTAGCCCGGTTCGATTTCGACCGTGCTCAGTTCTTCGCTGGTCATGGGCGACGAGCCGGGGCGCACGATTTCCCCGGTCTCTTCGACGCGCTTGCGGGCACGGCGGATGCCGCCGATGGCAGGCAAGATGTTCAGGCTCAGCAGGAGCGTGGACAGGACCGCGAGAATGGGATAGAAGTTGAAGTACAGGTTCTCGAAGAAGAACGTCACTCCTGCGCTGAGGCTGGCTTGGGTGCCGTCGTCGGCAGGAAACAGTGGAATGGTGCCGGCGACCGCGGCGGCAATGACGAACGGATAGACATTGAAGGGCACCACTGTGGCGACGGGGCTGGCTGTCGAGTCGACGATGTAGCTGGCTTCCTCCTTGCTGATCTTCTCCTTGTCCAGCAAGGGGCGAACCGTGGTGCCTGCCAGGAGCGTGGAAATGGTGCCGCCTTGGTGGAAGATGACGCCCACAAGCCAGCCAAACAACTTGGCGGTCCGCGGCCCGCGCACCATCTTGTCGCCCATCCATTCCGTGAAGCGCAGGGCGCCGCCGGTCTTGCCCCAGAGGCCAATGAGGCCGCCCAGACACCAGAGGTACACGACGAGGATGATGGCGAAGCCACTGCTGCCGACGGTGGGCAGGATGAACGTCTCCAGGACGTTGGTGCGCGCGTACGGGAAGTCCATCGCCGAGGAGCCCAAGTCGACGGCACCGAAGGCGTAGATGACGCCGCCACTCAAGATGCCCATGAACAGACTCAGCAGGACATTGCGCGTGGCGAAGGCGAGGCCGATGGCGACGGCGGCGGGTACGAGGCTCATGAAGCCATAGTGGACGCGATCGCCGCTGGTCTGGGTGCCGACGGCTGATGCAATCACGGCCAGGATGCCCAGAATCACGATGCCGATGCCCAGCATCAGGGCCGTGCGGCCGCGCATCCGCAGTGCGCCTTCGGGAAGGATGGTCTCGCCCATTTGGCCTGGCACGCCGCGGGCCGTTGGTAAAGGCTGCTGGCCGGATGTCTTGATTCAGCGCTGGCAGCCGGGGCAGTAGAATGTGCTGCGACCTGATTGCACGATGCGTCGCACTTCTTGGCCACAGCGCGGACAAGGTTGTCCGGCGCGTTGGAAGACGGCGACGTTGAACAGGAACGAGCCTTTCTGGCCGATGCTGTCCACATAGTCGTTGAAGCTGGTGCCGCCAGCAGCCAGACTGTCCTCCAGGACGGCCACCATCGCATCGCGCAACAACGGCACCTTGGCGCGGGGTGTGTTGCATGCCTTGCGCCGTGGACTGAGCCCCGCGCGCCACAAGGCTTCGCAGGCGTAGATGTTGCCCAGTCCGGCAATCTTGGTTTGATCGAGCAGGAATGCCTTGAGTGGCGCACGACTCGTGCGAAGCAGCCCGGCCAAATGGTTGGCGTCGAACAACGGGTCCAGGCAATCGAGGCCGTAGTGTCCGGCGTCCTGTGGGGGATCGTCCAATGCGTGCAGACTCAGCCAGCCGAAGCGGCGCGGATCGCTGAAAGTGACGTACGTCCCGTCCTCAAAATCCAGGGAAAGGTGGGTGTGATTCGGGTCCTGATCGGGGTTGATGAGGAATTTCCCAGTCATCCCCAGGTGTGCCACGAGGGTGCCGCCACTGAGATCCCAGAACATGACCTTGGCATGGCGTCGCAGGCCAAGGATGGTCTGGCCTTCGAGCGCCGTGAGGGGCAAGGCACTGGGCTTGCGCAGTGGGACACCGGAGCGCACGGCGTGGAGAATGGTCTGTCCCTTCAACCGGGCTTCCAGGCCGCGACGGATGATCTCCACTTCAGGGAGTTCTGGCATCAGCCGACGGTGGTCACGGCGGTGACGACGGCGTTGATGGTCTCCGGGCACAGGGTCTGAAGCCAGGTGCGCATGGGCCATTGGGGATCTGCTTCCAAGGTTTCACCTTGCCAGGCACCGTGGTCCCAGGTGCCCCAGACCATTTGCGTGCAGTAGCTGACGGCCTTGGCAAACGCGATGCGATCCGGATCTGGATCGTACGGCGCGTTGCCTGCGGCGATGTCGACGATGCGCTGCACTTCCGCCTTCGGGTCGCCGATATGGCCGTAGAAGCTGCCTGCGCCTTCGCCCATGCGCGCCCACTCCTCGGACGTGACCGGCACACTGGCCGTTTCGCTCGCCGTCGCAACGCCTTGGGCTTGCAGCTGGGCCGCCTCGAAGAGCGATTCACGCAGTTCATGGACCGTCAGGTTGCCATCTGCGAGGAAGCAATCCGGATTTGCAGTGCCACAGCCGGCAGGGCCGCGGGCAATGACGCCGTCTTGTTGCATCCGGTTGTTGCCTGGCATGGCGTTGCGGATGTCGTACAGGGCTTGGGCGAACAGGCCGGCCGTGGTGGGTGCGGCGTTGCTGGTGCCGCCGAAGGTGTCGTCGCCGGTGACCGTATCGCCGCCTTGGCTCGGGTAGCTGCTGCCGACATTGGCCACATCGACGGGCTTGCCACTGCCGGTGTAGGTGTTGCCGGCGGGCGTGTTGGCACCGACGGTCACAATCCAGTCGCTGGCTTTCTGGCAGCTGTACAGCGTCGGCACGGGGGCGTCGAAGGCGTTGACCATGCCGTTGCCGCCGCTGAAGAAGATTTGTTGGCCACGTTCGACGCCGGCGCGCTGGGTGTCCAAATCGCAGTCGGCGTACACCTTTTCCAGGAGGATCGTGGAGTAGCCCCAACTGTTGGTCTGGACGTCGATCCAGTCCTGTTGAGCGACCCAACTGACCGCTTCATCGCTGTAGCCGTTGACGAAGACGAAGACGCAGCTGGGGCACGTGCCGTGGAGGTTGCCGACGCTGACGCCGGTGGTGCCGACGCCGTGGCTGCCGGTCGCAAAGCCGCCGTTGCCGGTGAAATCGATGAAGCCGATGGCCTTCGTGCCCGGAATCCAATTCATGTGGATGTCGCCGGTTGCGTCGCTTTGGCGCACGCCGGCCCAGGCATCGCCATCTGCGTCGTGCAATTGGGCGGGCACGGCGTCGGGATTGGTGGGTTGGAGGGTCAGGTCCATGCGTTCGTAGCTGGCAAAGGCCTCGGCGCCGGGGTGGCCGGGAATCCAGGTCGCGGGATCCTGGTCCAATGGCAGGTCGTTGCTTGGGTCGTCGTCGAGATGCTGGGGCATGTGCTTGGCACTGAAGTCCCAGTGGTACGGGTTGAAGCCGCCGTCGAGAATCGCGACCACGGTCACGTCGCCACGGCCGTCGTCAAAGTTCTCTTGGGATGGTTCGAAGCCGTCTGGTTCGCCCTCGACGCAGCCCGCGAGGGTGGCGAGCAGCAGCAGTCCGACCAGGATGCGCATCAGGCACCGTCCCGGACTTCAAGCACGTCGACGACGGTCGCGACGACGGTGGGACAGGCTTCCTGCAGGGCGGTGCGGGCTGGCCATTGCGGGTCCGGGCCGGGCAGGTTGGTGCCGTCGTAGGCGCCATGGTCCCAGGTGCCCCAGATGGTTTGGCGGCAGTAGGAGTCGTTGATGAACCAGTCCTCCTCGCCTTCGATGAAGTCGCCTTCGCCGTGCACGGCGGCGCGCAGAATGGCATTGACTTCCTCCATCCAGACGGAATCGCCGTCCAGTCGGCCGACGAAGCTGCCGTGGCCTTCAGCCATGAATTGAATCTCGGCGGTTTCTGCCGGCGCACCGACGCCGGTGATGCCCAGCACGGTGCCGTCGCCTTTGTGCTCGGCGGCCAGGAACATCGCATCCATCAGCTCGGGTGCGGTCAGGTTGCCGTCGTCCAGGAAGCCGCCGGGGCTCGGGATGCCTTGGACGATGTTGGGGCTGTCTTGCGGCCGGGCGACGCGCACGTCGGGATGGTTGCGCAGTTCCCAGAGTGCCTTGGCGTACATGCCGGCGCTGACGGGGGTCGCATTGCTGGTGCCGCCGAAGTTGCCCGTGCAGTTGATCGTGTTGTCACAGTAGCCGCCGGACGGGTAGCCGCTGCCGATGCTGGCGATGTCACTGGGGCGGCCGTGGCCCATGTAGGAGTCGCGGTTGACGGGGTCGATGGCGCCGACGGTGACGATCCAGTCGGGGCCTTCTTGGCTGCTAAACAGCGTCGGGTTGGGCACGGTGAAGGTGTTGCCTTGGCCGTTGCCGGCGCTAAAGAAAATGGCTTGGCCGTTCTCGACGGCTTGGCGTTGGGCGTCCACGTCGCTGCCGGCGTACATGCGGTCGCGCATGACGGTCGAGTAGCCGTAGGAGTTGGTCTGGACGTCAATCCAGTCTTGCTGCATGACCCAGTTGTTGGCGTGTTCGCCGCCGCCGTTGTTGACGAAGACGAGCAGACATTCAGGGCACGAGCCGTGGATGTTGCCAACGCTCACGGTACTGGTCCCCACGCCGTGGCTTGTGGCGGCAAAGGCATCGCCGCCGCCGGTGTTGACCATGCCGATGACCTTCGTGCCGGGGAAGTAGTTGTAATGCGCCGCGTCCGCCGTCGAGCCGCCGCGGACCTTGCTCCAGGCGTCGGCGTCATTGGCGTAGAGGGCGTTGCTGTTGATCGACGTGTCAATGAGGCTCGGGATGGCCGCGTAATCCATGTCGATGTCAATGCGGTTGTAACTGGCAAACGCCGCACTGGGATCGGCTGGGAAGCCCGGAATCCACGTGTGCGGATCCTGGTCCAGGGGCAGGTCATTGCTGGGGTCGTTGTCCAGGTGCTGGGGCATCATGGAGCCGACCATGTCCAAGTGGTAGGGGTTGAACGCGCCGTCAATCACGGCCACGACGACCACGCCGTCGTTGTTGGTGTCTTGGGGCCGTGGAACGGATGTCGCATCCGTGGGATCGGTGCCCGCTTCGCGTTCTTCGGCGTCCGTGAAGCCGTCGCCATCGGCATCGATTGGGTCGGCGTCGTCCACGCAACCCGCGAAGGCGGTCAGGAGGAGCACAAGGGCAAACCAGCGTCGCATCGGTGGCGACCTGCGAGGTGCGAATACAAGGGTTGTGGCGCCTTGCCGTGCCAAGCCTCAAAGGCGGCAGCCACGTCGCCCGGCTGGATGGAGGTGGAATCGGTGCCTGAACCGCCCAAGCGCAAGGGCCCCGCTGCCTCTGACGCCCAGAATGCCTACTTCGACGCCTTGTACGCGGAGGCCATGCGTGCCTATGCGTTGGCCAAGCAAGCACGGCGCAAGGGACTCGACCCGACCCTTGAAGTCGAAATCCCGCCGGCCGAGGACTTGGCGGCCCGCGTGGAAGCCCAAGTTGGGCCGGAAGGCGTCGCTCAACGCATCCGCGACAAGACCAAGGAAATCGGCAACCGTGAATTGGTCAGCCTGGCGGTCGCCAGTGAAGTCGCGGGCGATCTTCTCAAGAAAGGTGAAGCCAAGGAGAAGTGCCTTGACAACGCCGTGCGCACAGGGCTCAGCATCCTGACCGAAGGTGTGCTCGTCGCACCGCTGGAAGGCATCGCCGAAGTGCGCATTGGCAGCAACGCCGACGGCACCGATTACGTGGACTTGTTCTTCGCTGGCCCCATCCGTGCAGCAGGTGGGACCGGCCAGGCCATGAGCGTCCTGATCGCGGACGTTGTGCGCCGCGAACTGGGCATCGGCAAATTCGTTCCCACGGACGCCGAAGTCGAGCGTTACAAGGAGGAGATTCCGGCGTACAAGCAGTCGGCAAATCTGCAGTACACGCCGACGGGGCCAGAAATCGAGTTGATTGCCAAGAATTGCCCCATCTGCA
>JBMZJT010000038.1:0-17185 GCA_049617695.1 Thermoplasmatota archaeon
CATCTGCCAACGCGCCGCGCGGGCCGTCGGCGGCGGCATCCTGGCCATTGACCTCATGGAAGGCCCAGACGGACTCCTGGTGCACGAAGTCAACCACACCATGGAATTTCGCAACAGCATCGACATCACGGGCGTCGACATCCCCGGTTTGATGCTGCAGCACATCCAAGCAAGCATCGCTCCAAACTTGGTGACCGCCGCCGTATGGTAACCGCAGCCATCGTCGGCGCCACTGGATACACGGGCGGCGAATTGCTCCGCCTGCTCCTCCAGCACCCCGAGGTCCAGGTCACCGCAGCCACCAGCAGACACATGCAAGGCAAGCCAATTCATCAGGCCCACCCCAACCTGCGTGGCGCATCGGATTTGCGCTTTGGCGACCGCGACGCCGTTGGCGACGCCGACGTGGTCTTCACCTGCGCACCCCATGGAACGGCCCAGCAAATTGTGCCCGATCTCCTGGATGCAGGCCACCACGTTGTCGACCTGAGCGCCGACTTCCGCCTCAACGCGACCCGGTACCAAGCAACGTACGGCGACCATGCCTGCCCCGAGCTACTCGATGAAGCCATCTACGGTCTGCCTGAAGCACACCGTGACGAGCTGCTGGGCGCCCGCCTGATCAGTGGCGTCGGCTGCTTTGCCACAAGCATGAATCTCGCGTTGCTTCCCTTGGCCCAAGCCGGACTGCTTCGCGACGCGACCGTCATCGTGGATGGCAAAATTGGCTCAAGTGCTGCGGGCATCGACACCAATGCAGCGGGCATGCATGCCGCCCGGAGTCGCAGCCTCCGCCTCTACGCGCCAACCACGCATCGACATGCCGCTGAAGTCGAACAATTGCACGGCATCCAACCACGCGTCAGCGTGCATGCGGCCGAACTGGTGCGCGGCATCTTGGCCACGTGCCATGTCCTGCTTCCTAAAGTCCCAACCGAAAAGGAACTCTGGAAGCACTACCGCAACGCCACCGCAGCGGAGCCCTTCCTGCGCGTCGTCAAGGAACGAGCCGGCGTGCACAGGGGCCCCGACCCCAAGTTGGTCGCAGGCAGCAACTTCGCCGACCTGGGCTTCCACGTAGACGAAGCCGGCAGCCGCATCGTGGCCACGTGCGCCATCGACAACCTGGTCAAGGGCGCTGCCGGATCGGCGGTGCAATCCGTGAACATCGCGATGGGCCTCGATGAAACCGCCGGACTCACGCAATGGCCGGTGCATCCACAATGATGGTGATCAAGCTCGGCGGCGGTGCGGACATTGGCCCCGACCCGTTGCTGCGCGAACTAGCCGGCCTAGCCGAGCCGTGGATTCTCGTCCACGGCGGCAATGAGGAATTGTCCGACTTGCAGGCGCGCCTTGGTGAAGGCCCCGAGTTCATCACCAGCCCGACGGGCCACGTCAGCCGCCGGACGGACCTCGCGGCCATTGCCAATATCCAACGCGCATACCGAGGCCGCATCAACAACGACCTCGTCCTTCGCTTGCAGAACCTTGGCGTCCAAGCCGTCGGCCTTTCCGGCATCGATGGCGGCTTGTTGCGTGCGCGGCGAAAGCCGAACCTACGCGCCGTTGTCGATGGTCGCAAGGTCCTGATTCGCGACGATTACACAGGCACCGTGGAGCACGTCAACACCGGGTTGCTCCGCTTGCTTCTCGATGCGGGTTATCGACCTGTCGTGACGCTCCCGGCATGGGCCGACGATCAGAGCGCCGTCAACGTCGATGGAGACCGTGCGGCGGCCGCCATCGCCACCGCCATGGGTGCCTCGACGCTCATCAACCTAAGCAACGTGCCTGGCCTCCTCGCCGATCTGGAAGATCCAAGCAGCCTCGTCACGATCATTCCACGCGCCGACATGGACCAATTTGAACCCCTTGCGCAAGGCCGTTTTCGAAAGAAGCTCATGGGCGCCTGCGAAGCCATTGACGCCGGCGTTCAACGCGTCATCATCGCCACCGCCCACGGCGACCATCCCCTTCACCAAGCCACCCAAGGAAAAGGAACCACGATCGAATGACCCTACTGCATTTCTTCCCGCTGAAGAACCTCGAAGTGACCCACGCCCGCAATGCCCACCTGCACTTGAGCGACGGCCGCGCCGTGCTCGACGTCGGCGGCGCCAGCCACGGTGCCGCCATCGTGGGCCACAGCCACCCCGACGTCGTCGCTGCCGTCCAATCCCAGGCAGCCCAGGTGATGCACGTCGCACACCTCTACCCGAATCCTGCAAGGACACAATTCCTGGACCGATTGCATGCACGCCTCCCGGCGGCCTTCGACAAGACGTTCTTGTGCAACAGCGGCGCAGAAGCTGTGGAAGCGGCAGTCAAATTCGCGGCCGCAGCCACGGGCCGGTCGCGCTTCTTGGCCGCAGAGAACGGATTCCATGGCCGGACGCTCGGTGCCCTCAGCGTCACTCACAAACCCGCGTACCGCGAACCGGTCGCAGGTTTGGTCGCCGATTGTGACTTCGTGCCATACAACGATGTGGAAGCCCTGAAGAACACAATTTCAGGCGAGCATGCCGCCGTGGTGCTGGAGCCGATCCAAGGTGAAGGCGGCGTCGTGCCCGCGACCACAGAATACCTAGCCACGGCTCGCGACCTATGCGACGACGTCGGCGCCTTGCTGATTCTTGATGAAGTCCAAACCGGCCTCTGCCGAACGGGCCCATTCCTCGCCGCCGCCCACCACGGCATCGAAGCGGACATCACAACGCTGGGCAAAGGATTGGCAGGCGGCGTCCCCGTGGGCGCCTGCGTCACGCGCAGTGACATCCAAGAGCGTCTCCCGCCCGCATTCCACGGCAGCACGTACGGCGCCAGCCCCATCCAATGCGCGGCCGGCGCGGCCACGCTCCAAGTCCTTGAAACCGAGAACCTGGCCCAGCGCAGCAGCGACGAAGGCACCCGATTCATGAGCGCCCTCAGTGCCCTCGAACACCCAGCCATTCAGGAAGTGCGAGGCGTTGGCATGATGGCCAATGTCGATCTCAAGATCCGACCCGGGCCCGTGCTGCAAGAGCTCGAGCAACAAGGCTTCTTGGCACTGGCCGGCGGCCCACGCGGCATTCGGTTCCTGCCCCCCTTGACCACGGAATCGGTCGACCTGGATGCCACGGTGGATGCCCTGCAATCGGCCCTTGGATGATTCTCGAAGACCTCGTTCGCATCCCGAGTACCAGTGGGCACGAAGCCGAAGCGGTGGCTTGGTTTGCCAATCGGGCGAAGCGTGACGGTTTCGAAGCCGAAGTCGATGCGGCGGGCAATCTGCACATCCATCGAGGCGGCCCGACGCCGGTTTGGTACATCGGCCACATCGACACGGTCCCCGGCGACATTCCCGTGCGCATCGAAGATGGTGAACTCTGGGGCCGAGGCAGTGTCGACGCCAAAGGCTGCCTCGCGGCGGCCTACGAAGCCTTGCTCGCCTCCCCAACGGCGCCCGTTCGCATTGTCGCGTGCGTCGGTGAAGAGCGTGACAGCCCCGGCGCGAAGCACCTGTTGCAAGGCCCGTCACCGGAGCGAATCATGATCGGCGAACCGAGCGGCAGTGACGGCTTGACCCTGGGCTACAAGGGCATTGTTCGTGCCGCGGTCGCCCTGGCGACGGACGCGCAGCACGGGGGCCATCCATCTCCTAACGCCCTCGATCAATTCATGGCCCGGTGGCCGGCCGACCTGCACACTGGCTACGGCTTTGGGGATGTCACCCTGCGGTTGCGGGATCTGCACAGCAGCAGCGACGGCCTCAGCGATCAAGTGTTGGCGTGGCTTGAGGTGCGCATCCCGCCGGGGCTGTCGCCTGACGCAGTCGTCGAGCGATTGCGCGAGGCATTCCCGGAGGTCCAGGTCGAAGAAGCGTGGCCTGCCGTGTCGACGAATCGCCGTGATCCCTGGGTTGCCCAAGGGTCCGCAGCGATTCGCTTTGCAGGGATGACGCCGCGACCCAAGCACAAGACCGGCACGAGTGATTGGAATGTCTTGGCGACCACCTGGGACGTCCCGACGGTGGCATTTGGCCCGGGCGATGCAGCCCTTGATCATCGGCCCGATGAACGCATGAATCTGGACGATTACGCCCGCGGTGTGGCCGTGCTGACGGCGTGGTTCTCAGCCTTGGATCAGGTTGAGATGGGCGAACAAGGGTGACGCCAGCGCGGCCGTCGCGCGGCCGACTTTGGTCAGTTCATACTCGATGGTGACAGGCGTGGTGGGCTCGATGCGCCGCGTGATGTGACCGGCTTCGATGAGGTCTTTGAGACGGGATGCGAGAACCTTGCTGCTGATGCCGAGGCCTCGTTCGATGTCGCCGAATCGGCAGGTCTTGTGGGCGCCAAGGACGAAGAGAATTTCCATGACCCAGGGCCGCAGGAACGGTTTGGCTTGCGCCGCGGCTTGGTGAAGCCACGCAATGGCATCGGGGCGATCCATGGCATGATCGGCGAGCTGCTGACTGAAGCTGCCGGCACCCTGCATTTGCTGTTGGAATGCCGTCGTGATGGCGGGGTCGCGCAGGGGGCAGCCTTCTGGGAGCGCGACGTGGCGGCCGAGGTGTGCCACTTTCTGCGGGGAAAGCGAGGGGCCCATGGGAACGGGGAGGGTTATGTGCCACGCCTACTTCACTTTCTTTGTGAAAGCAACCGGCACCAAGCAAGCGTTGGAATTGCCGTGGGTGCGCGCCAAGAATCGCCGCCGATCCAAGTGGGTCTACGACAAACTCTGGGTCCGCAACCGGCGCGGCGGACCCTGGCCAGACCCAGACGGCACCACCCACCACCAAGTCCCGTCCCCCGACGGCGACATCCGCGTGCATGTGCTGGCGGGCGACGGAACCGGCGTTATCGTGCTGAGCCACCCCGACCGCCGGTACGCAGGCCATTGGTTCGTCAAGGAAGGATACGTCACCACCTTGCACGACGCCGGTTACACCGTCATTTGGTACGACAATCCACGCTACGGCCAAGGAGAGGGAGGCAGCCCATACCTCGCTGAGAACGTGCTCAACGTGGCGGCCTTCGCGCGCGACCTGGATGCCGGACCGGTCCACGTGATTGGCGTAAGCCTCGGAAGCTTCGCCGCCGCAATCGCCGCACCCCACATGCCATGGGTTCAACGCCTCGTCCTCGAGAGTTTGTACCCGGACTTCATGAGCTGGTACGAAGGCAAAGGCCGCAGCATGGAACGCCTCGCCCTCGGCACCTGGCGCGTGCTGTTTCGCGGCGACTACGACGAACTGCAGACGCCGAAGACGCTCGCGGCCACCGAAGCCAAGATTCTCGCAGTCGCAAGCGAAGAGGACACGGTCACGCCGGCTGCGCTTTCACGGCGAGCCGTCGAAGGCACGCACGCGACCTGGTACACGGCCACAGGCGAGCACCTGCACTTGTGGCAAGACGCGGCCTACCGTCAAGCGGTCTTGGATTTCTTGGCCTGAAGGTCACCGAGCCACGCCTTGCGCCGCCGGGTGGCCGCGGCATCGCCCTTGCGCGGCTTGAGGCTGATCTTGTCCTTGGCCATCGTGCGCAGCGGCACATCGAACGTCCGTAGGCGACCTTCACGGAAGACCGTCATCGCGACCGTGTCGCCTTCCTTGCGCGTGTTGGCAAGGGCGGCAAAGCGCGGACCCTTCCACTTGTAGCCCTCGACGGCGACCAGTTCATCATCGGGTTGCAAGACATCGAAGCACGGGCTGTCCTCTGGAATGCGCTCGATGATCTCGCTGCCTGCCTTGAACATGACACCGAGTCCAATGGGATTCTTGGGATCCTTGTGCCCCCGCTTGAGATCCCATCCAAGCGCCTTGAGGCTCTTGTCAATGGGCAATTCCGATGTACCCCGGCTCCAGGCACCAAGCAGGCGCGTGCAGTCGACGCCGGTCGCTTCCTTGACGAGGTCCGGGAACCCATCTTCGGGCAGGCCAACTTCGGCGTGACGTTTCCACAATTCCCGCATGACCACGTCGAGACCCTCGGCGACGCCGTGGGTGCGCAGGTGTGCATCCAGACAAAGGCCAATCCAGAGGCCCTTCGTGTAGTAGCTGACGTTGCGGTTGATGTTGTGCTCGTGGTTCTGGTACAGCAGGCTCCACGTCAAGCGGCTGCAGTCGCCGACGCTGCGATGGTGGCGACCGAGGGCCATCTCGTAGTATTGCAACATCTCGGCTGCAAACTTGGCAAACGCTTCCTCAGAGATGACGCCGGCGCGGGCCAGAATCGGGAGCTCGTAGTAGGTGGTGAAGCCCTCAAAGAGCCACAGCAATTCCGTGTAAACTTCCCGCTGCAAGTCGTAGGGCTGGAACGCTTCCGGGAGAATGCGTTTGACATTCCAGGTGTGGAAGAATTCGTGAGCGACGAGGGGCAAGAAGTTGCCCTGGATTTTCTCGTCCACGACGAGCTGCAACGGATCGATGCCCAGCACGGTCGAGTTGCGGTGCTCCAATCCGCCGCCGTGCTCCATGGCCACGTGGCCGATGAAGGTGTAGTGCTCGTAGGGGAGTCCGCCAAACAGTTTGGCTGTCTCGTCGACGATGGCCCGAACATCCTTGACGATGCGCGCTTCATCCATGTCCTTGGGCGCGTGCCACAACACGATGCGGTGCTTCTTGCGGCGCACTGTGAAGCGCAGGTCCGTGATGTCCGCCGTCGGAGCCACTTCGATCGGGCAATCGATGAGGTGATCGTAATCGGTCGCGGCTTGGAGTTGACCGTCAAATGCATCCGATTCGAGACCACAATACGTGCGCCATCCCTTGGGAGCCTTGACCGTGGCTTGGTGTGGTAGACCGCGGCTTGCCGCGTCGTACAGGACCAAGGTGGCCGGGAACAAGTGGGCGTGGTCATTGGTCACGTGGCTGGTATCGACGGTCAATTCGCGGCAATAGACGCGGAAGGTCAGCGTGACTTCCTTGCCGGCCGTTCCAGACACTTGCCAGGCGTCCTTTCCGACCTGATCGACGGGCTTCGACTTGCCTTCGACCTCGGCCGTGACGTTTTGCACGTGGCGACCAAAGTCGCGGATCTTGTAGGAACCGGGCACCCAGGCGGCCATGCGAAACGTGCGCGGCGTTTCATCGGTGGCAGGGAAGGTCTGGGTCACGCGAACCAAGTGCGTGCCGGGTTCGGTGACGTCGAATTGGACGCGGACCGTCATACATCGACGAACGCGACCTTAGCCATGAAGCCACCCCTTCAAACGAGAAGCGCGATGGCGACGGAACCGCCCAAGACCCAAGCGAGGGGCACCTTGCGCAGCAGGGCAACGAATGCCCCAGCGGCCAGGGTGAGGGCGACCCAATCCATGGGCCCCGACGGCACCAACACCTCGACGAGCCCCGTCGTCATTTGCCTTGCATCCGGCCACAAGACCAAGGTCCCAAAGAAGGCCGCCAGGTTCACGATGACGCCGACGACGGCCGCCGTGACCCCCGTCATGGCCCGGGCAAGTTTGGGCCGGCTGGCCAACCAATCCATGTGCGGCGCGCCCGCGAAGATGAACAGGAACGACGGCACGAACGTCATCCAAGTGACAAGTCCAGATGCGAGCAGCGCGGCGAGCCACGGCGAAAACGGCAAAGGATCACCAAATGCCCCCATGAAGCCGACGAACTGAACGACTTGAATCAAGGGACCCGGCGTCGATTCCGCCATGCCCAATCCATCCACCATCTGCGGCGCCGTCAGCCAACCGCTCGCGACGGCTTGCTCGGCGATGTAGGACAGGACCGCGTAGGCGCCCCCGAACGTGACGACGGCAGCCTTGGCAAAGAAGACGCCCTGATCCACGAGAATATGGCTTGCCCCGAGCCATGCAATCAGCAGCACCACGGGCGCCCACCAAATGGCGAGGGCCACGGCCAACGTTCGCGCACTGGCCCGCCAATCTCCAGGCGGCGCTTGCGACTCCGTCTCTGGCGTCGGCCCCCAGCGCCAAGCGATCAAAGCAGCAACGGCGAGAACCAGGGGAAACGGCACATCGAACGCGAACATCGCCACGAACGCGCCCGCCGCAATGACGAACGCGACGCCGTTGGTCAATGCGCGCCGGCCGAGTCGCCATGCTGCTTGGATGACCAATGCAAGCACCGCAGCCTTCAGGCCCAGGAACGCGGCCGAGAGCCACGTCGTCTCCGCGTACGCAACGTAGGCGTAGCTGAGGGCCAAGATGCTCAGAAAACCTGGCAGCACGAACAAGGTCCCCGCAACCAAACCGCCGCGGACTCCGTGGAGCATCCAGCCGGCGTACGTCACCAACTGCATCGCTTCTGGACCGGGCAGGAGCATGCAGTGATTCAGGGCATGCAGGAACTTTCGCTCCGAAAGCCACTGCTTCTCCTCAACCAGGATGCGATGCATGACAGCAATCTGACCGGCAGGGCCACCGAAACTCTGCACGGCGATGCGCAGCCAGACAGCCAGGGCTTCCCGGAACGGAACCACATGCGCCGACCCGGTCAGCAAAGTCAAGCCTTTGCCCTATTGCAACAAGGTCACTTTGGCGCATTCCGGGCACTTGAGGCGCAGGGGGCGCTCTTCAGGTGCCAAGAGAAGCGTCCGGCATTGGCCACATTGGCCGACACTCATGCCTGGGGCGACGAAGTCCGTATTCATGTCGCCAGGAGCACGGTCGGCCAATTTCTCCGGAACCGCGGGCGAGGCGGCGGATTGCGCCGGCGCTTGCGCGATCGGTTGGGGGACGGGCACCGGTTTGTCATCCAGAATCGCCCGGAGCGTCGGCGTGGTCCGTGTGTATTTTTCAGCCAAGTCGTGGCGACGACGGGCCGACTCGACTTGCTCGGCCACGCGGCGCTGATGATCGACTTTGTTGGTCCATGCGCTCTTGCCACGAGCACCAGGCCAAGCCGCAGGATCACGGGAAGGCGCCGCGGGAACCGCAGCGGCGACCGGGGCGGGTTCCGGCGCGACGTCGTCGAAGATTTGGTCAATGGCGGCTTCCACGGGCTTGCTGACCGGCTTGAACTCGACCGGCGCATCGGCCTTCACGGCAGGCGCTTCTTGGAATGCCTTGGGCAATTCCAAGGCCTCCGGAGCTGCCTTGGCCGCCGGTTGGTAATCCGTGAATTCGTAATCCATGTCGTGCTTGGCAGGCGCCGGTTCACGGGCAGGGGCCGGCGCAGGAGCTTCGGCAACAGGAGCTGGCGCGGCGACCACAGGGGCGAGGCTCTTGCTCGGTGCAAAGACCGCGAAGAGGAACAACGCCAACAAGGCCAAGCCTGCAACGCCCAGACCCATCTGGAAGAACGTTGCCTGGCCGAGCCCGAAGGCCGTCCAAGTCAATGCGAAGCCGAAAGCTCCGATGGCGAAGGTGACGAGCGCCAAGAGCGTGAAGCCGGCGCGGCCGATGCCTTGCTGCATGTGCATCCCGAGACAAGCAGCCCCAGGAGGCCATAAGAAGGGACCGGAAACGAAGAAAGAGAGGAAAAAGTGGGCTTGGACGCCTATTCGCGGGCCTTCAGGACCTCGACATCGACGCGGAAGGAGGCCTCCGCCATGTCCGTCGAGCCTTCCTGCATGGACTTCACGGTGGCCTCGGCGGCTTCCTTGACCAGCTTTCCGAGGTCCTTGACGCCGGCCTTGAAGCCTTCTTGCAGGGCGTGCTCGGCGCTGCTGGCGTCGCGGCCCAGGGCGATGCCGTTGCGGTCGATGGCGTTGCCGTCGACGTCGCAGTGGTAAATCACGGGCTCCGTGCCGTGCTTGTCGAAGCCGGCCACGATGATGCCGACGCCCAGGGGACGGCGGTAGCTCATGCCCAGTTCATGCAGCCAGTCGCTGAGACTCAGGCTGACTTCCTTGGGACTGACTTCGCTGCCCATGACGAATTTGTGGTTCACGGCAAAGTCGCGCAGGACTTGACGCACCTGGTTGGTGTCGCCGCCGTGGCCGGTGACGAGGACGACGCAGTCCTTACTGACGCGAATCGTCTTGTCGGCGCCCGTGTAGAGCGGGTTGCCGTCACGGTTGACGGTCGCGATGGCGACTTCGCCTTCATGCTTGGCCGCCACGATGGGCAGACCCATGCCGAGGGTGATGCGGGCGTACTTGATGGCGGGAATGTTGCCAGACTCGTCAAAGTGCAGGTAGCTGGTGTCAACTGCCGGCTTCATGCATCCACCTCCATGGATTGCTTGAACGTGAACGTCTCCATGGTGTACTCGCCTTCATTGGGCAAGACATAGAGAACCAAGCCGTTGCCGCTGGCGACATCGCGTTGGGCGCTGGCCTTGATGGCCTTCGTCGCGGCTTCCTTGGCCGCCTTGATCGTCGTCACCTTGGACCAATCCTGAGACTCCATCACACCCACCGCAGGGCCCGTACCGCTGCCAGTGACCGTGAAATCCTTCTTGGCAATCAGGGAACCGTCGCCACCGACATCCCAGAGCTTGGCACCCTTCTCATCCCGCGTGGCGAGAATGAATTGGCCGTAAATGCCACCGCTGCGCTGAATGCTGTGCGACGCCAGCTTCGCCAGTTCATCTGGACTCAACGTCCAGCCCCGGCGACTCTTGGTGTACTCCAAGTTCAAACGCAGCATGTGCGCAAAGGACTGCGCCTGCGACACGCTGCCTGCAATGGTGATCGCAGAGTTGCCGTCCAGCGGCTCGATCTTTACGACGTCCTTGTCCGCGACGTAGTAGCCCATCGTGGCTCGGCGATCCGTCGCCAGCACGACGCCTTCAGGGGTCTTGATCCCAACCGTGGTGGTCATCGTCGCGGCAATGTTAGCGCTCGTATAAGCACCGATGGATAGGGGCGGGTCTGCACGTTAAATCGTCTACTGCACGTTTATTGCGACAGGCTGCACGTTTAATGCGGAACGCCCGGAAGGGATTTTCAAGCTCGAAGAGGCGGGGCCCCAGGAATCGGGGTTTCCGCGGAGTGGCCACCCATCGGTTGGCTCCGTAGCAAGTTTCCCACCCTACGAGTACACTGCAAGCATCGCTCGAAACACCTCGGGCCCTGGGCGACCCACACTTGGCCGTCAAGCGATGCAATCGGGCTCGTACGCTAACGCGCGTGTAATGGCACCCACCCCACACACAATCCAGTCAAGAATGGCAATTCCGTCGCGCAGCGTCACCGCCCGCCGTACGCTTTCCCCATTCTAAGTGCGGGCTAGGAGTTGATTGTATAGCGCAATTCAACCATGTGCTTACCCACCACTGAAGCCGATTGAAGCTTCAACATGGGGCTCAGGGCATCACGTGGCAGCAAAGGCTTCCCCTCTGCAAGAGTTACGGACGCTACCTGAACAATCAGTTCATCCAAGAGCCCCGCGTCCAAGAACTGTCCGGCAAGATCGCCACCTCCAACAATCCAGACGTTTCTGCCGGCAGCCGCATCCACCATGTCGGCATGTACATCCCTTACGTCACCTTGGGCGAAGCGAACGTCAGCGCCTGCGGGCACCTCCAGAGTGCGCGTCGTGAACACCCACGTCGGCTGCGAATAGGGCCAAGCAGATCCGGTTTCTGCCACCAGGGCATCAGCGTTGCGCAACATCCACTCATAGGTGGCAGAACCCATCGCGATGGCACCTACCTGCGCGATGAATTCTGGGTAGCTGGTGTTGGCAAGGCCGCCATCGTCAGGCGTACCGGACTCCAGGCTGAACAGCCAATCCAGCGAATCCTCCTTCGTCGCCAAGAATCCATTCAGGGTGGAGGCCGTGTAGAATTGCGTTGCCATCTTCCCATGGGTGGCTTTGTCAGTCTTGGCTTTTTGGCACGGGTGACTGAAAGTATCGGCCGAGACCCTACGAACCATTTGGTTTTGGTTGATGCACGCTAGTAGCGACGAATTCTGCAGGTGCAGAGGAAGCAGCGGCGGATGGTGGCTGTGGCAAGGACTTCAAGGACACCGTGGACGGACTCCTGAGCGACCCCAATGCATGCCTGGAAAGCATCATTGACAACCCACAAGCCGGAAGCGCCTACGCCCGGGCGTACTTCACGTACGACCAAGGCCAATGGAGTGTCGCCGCCGACCCCTAAAACGACCCACTCGTCATGGACTACGGCATCAATGCCGTCAGCAACGGCGAAGAATTCACCGTCACGGCGGAGGCATTCAATGAAGCCGGAGACAGTGTCTAGAGCGGCCAAACCCAACACGGCGAACTCGCCCTGCTGATCGTGGACTTCGCCGACTTGCCTGGCGCCGACCGCATCGTCATCAGCGGCGAAGGCAGCACCACCGAGGTGCGCTTGTGAACGTCGAAGACGCACTTCGCAACCCCGTCCTGGTCGGCATCGTCAGCGCCCTGCTGGTGCTGCTGCTGACGGCGGGTAGTCGCATGAGCAGCGGCCTCTGGTTGTTCCTCGGCGTGGCCGTGTTCCTCGGCGCACAGAAGGCCCACGAAGGCATCCTCAAAGGCCGACGCTAACCCGCGTCCCTCTCCCTCCTCTTTCCTTCCAAGGTACTCTCATGCAGCGCAAGCAAGACGACGCGACCCTCGTCATCGCCGCCGTGGCCACCGCGTTCCTACTCACCATCCTCAACGCCGGCGAAGCAGTCCTCCAAACAGCAGCCACACCCTTCGTCGCCCTGTTCTTCCTATTCCTCTTCCTGTTCCGATACGCGAGCAACTAGCGATGTGTGGGACAACTCCCGAGACACGCTACGCGTCGAAGCGAACAGATCGCATGGACAAGTCGCCCATGTCGAAGCCCTCGACGGGGAACGATACATCATCGCCTTGTCCGGCACCGGCAGAATACACAAGCGGAAGGTAGTGGTCTGGCGTTGGATGTGCATCCCGGCCGGCATCAGTGTCCAAGGCCGAGACGAGCCAATCCTTGTCACCTTGTTCTACCGCTCGAGCGGCCCTCTCATCGAACTCGATGGTCATGGATTCCGTGCTCGTGTCCCGAGTGCGCATCTTGCCGAAGGCGCGACGCAGGTTGTGCGTGATGTTGCCAGATCCAACGATCAGCACGCCATCATCGCGAAGAGGCCGCAATGCTTCGCCGATCTGCCAGTGCGTTTCCATGGCGGCCGTGGCGTCGATGCTGAGTTGCACGATGGGAACGTCGGCCTTTGGGTACATGTGCCTGAGAACGCTCCACGTGCCGTGATCGATGCCCCAGTCCTGCCGGACGTCCGCGCCGACACCGCGTAACATGTCTGCCGTCCGCTTGGCCAGGCCTGGGTCACCTTTGACAGGGTATTGAACCTCGTAGAGGGCAGGAGGAAAACCGCCGAAGTCATGGATGGTTTTGGGGTCTTCGTTGCCGGTCAGATGCGTGCCTTGTGTGTAGTAGTGCGCCGAGATGGCCAGCACTGCCCGCGGCTTTGGAACGCCCTCGCTCAAGCTTTGGAACGCTTTGCTCCATTGGTTGTCTTGGATGGCGTTCATGGGATTTCCGTGGCCCACGAACAGTGCTGGCATCGTCATCTCAGTGCCTCAGGTGGAACCCGATGTCCGGGCCCATGCCAATGACGTATCCAAGCTGGATGTTGAAGTAGCCCAAGGGTTCCAGCAAACGCGCGTTCTGGAGCGGCCCCGCGTCGACGGCATCAAAGCCGATTCCTTTGGCTAGCTCCAGGGCTTGCTGCTTGGCGTCCTCGTCGTCAGCCGCCACGAACGTGGTGAGTTGCTGGCCGTTCAGTTGGCCGGTGCTCATGTGTTGGGCGAAGATGCCGTTGAACGCCTTGACGACGTGGGCTTGCGGCACTACCTTTTGTAGCTCTTCCGCGCCACTGGTCGTGTAGCCCAGCGCGAGCTGCATGTCCTCTGTGAGGGCATTGGTGACGTCGATGACGGTCTTGCCTGCCCAGGCTGAGCCGGCGGTCTTGACGACATCCTGCACGGCGCCAAACGGCACCGCCAGGACGATGGTATGAGCTTCTTCACTGGCACGGCGGACTTCAGCGGGGTCTTTTCCGACGCTGACGACTTCTTGGCCGCTTTCTTTCAGGCCCTTCGCAAGGGCGCTTCCGACGTTTCCGGTTCCGATGATTGCAATGGTCATGTTTGTTGTCTCCTATTGTTTTGGAAGAAGTGGGTGAAGTGCTCGCTTAGCGAGCCAGGTAGCCTCCATCGGCGACGAGCGCGTGGCCGTTGACGAACTTGGCATCGTCACTGGCGAGCCAAACGATTGCGTGGGCGATCTCTTCGGCTGTGCCGAGACGTCCAATGGGGTGTTGGCTCACGAGGAAATCGTGGATTTCGGTGCCCTTCTTGATTCCAGCATCCTCAATGAGAGGCGTCTCAATGAAGCCCGGCGAGACCGCGTTGACCCGGACGCTCTTGGGAGCGTACTCGAGCGCGGCGGCGCGGGTGAGGCCGATGACGCCGTGCTTGGCAGCCACGTAGGCCGAGCTGGTGGCAAATCCAGCAAATCCGAGGATGCTCGACACATTCACGATCGCACCGCCGCCACGCCTCTGGATGGCCGGCAACGCGTACTTCATGCCAAGGAAGACGCCGGTGAGGTTGATGTCCAGGACCTTCTGCCAGCCGTCGACGGGGTAGTCTTCGACGAGCCCTGCGGGTCCGCCGATGCCGGCGTTGTTGACGATGATGTCGAGGCCGCCGAATTCGGCTTCCGCTTTGGCGACCATGGCCTTGATGTCATCTTCCTTTGATACGTCCGCGACGACGCCGATGGCCTTGCCGTCCAGTTCGTGGATTTCTGCCACGGCCTTGTCGATGGCTTCCTGGGAGATGTCGGCGACGACGACGCTTGCCGCTTCACGGGCAAACTCGTGGGCGGTGGCGAGGCCGATGCCGGATGCGCCGCCGGTGACGAGGGCGACCTTGCCTTGGAAGCGTTGGCTCATGCGATCCCCCACACCCAGGGCGTGGCGACCGCGTAGAGCGCCAGCGTGGCCCCGAAGAGGCCAGCGTTCTTGGTGAAGTTGACTTGCTCGCCCATGCGCTGCATGGGGTCTTCGACGTTCCAGAAGTCGTGCATCTTGGGCGTCACGCCGACCAGAAACAGCGCCACGAGGGCGAGTCCCACGTACGGGTAGAAGCCGGTCAGGATGCTGAGGCCGCCTACAAAGAGCAGGGCGCCGCTGCCGAGGACTGCAAGCATGGGCACGGGAACACCCTTGCTCTGGGCGTATCCGGCCATCATCTTGGCTCCCTTGAAGTGGTTGAATCCTGCCATGACGAAGTAGCCGCCAAGCAGGACCCGGCCGATCACGAATGCGATGTCTGTTGGTTCCATGTTGTTGTCTCCGCGGGGGGTTCCCGCAACTATGACTACGCATCGAGGAGTATTATACTATCAAGTGAGGAGTTGAGGAGTCGCTCCTAACTCCGGGAGCAATAGCATTATCACTCCGAAACAACAAGTATAGGCCATGGGCGACGGCGACTCCTGCACCCTCACCGACCTCTTCCGACTCCTAGGCGAACGCCACGTGCCAGATGTCATTCACCGCGTCTTGCAGGAGGAATCGGTGCGCTTCAATGCCATCCAAGATGACCTCGGCATGAGCCCCAATACTCTCAGCGACCGCCTTAAGAAACTCCAGGCGGCCGGCCTGGTTACGCGCCATGCCTACCAGGAAATCCCGCCGCGCGTGGAGTACCGCGCAACCCAGAAGGCGCGAGAACTGGACAAGGTGTTCGACATTCTCGGCGACTGGGCCGGAAAGCACACGCTGACACCGGACCCAGCGTAGGGCCGCCAGCAGTCACCGGTTCACTCGCGCTTTGTCTTCACGGCGTCCGGGCCGCGCACGTCGGTCCGGAATGCAATGGACTCCTCCAACAACGCATCGAGCTCCGCCTCGGACAGGGTGTCCTGCATCCATTCGAAGAGTTCGTCTTCTTCCCAGCGCACATGCACACGCAAAGCGTCGGCTGCAGCGTTCCAATCCTTGGGGTCCGAATCCGGATTGAGTGCCCCGAACGTCGCCCGCAGATTACGATGGTCGGATGCAAGCCGGCGCGCGAAGGGATCTCCGCCCGGCCGTTCCAAGGCGGGTGCGAGGTCTTGGTCTTCTTCATCGAAGTGATGGACGAGTTCGGTCTTCCAGAGCGTGTGCAGTCGGGCGACCGCATCCTCGTAGGGCGGAGCGCTTTCGTGGCCGTCCACTGCCCGTTGCACGTGGAGGCATGCAAGGAGCGCGGTGAAGTGGTCGCGGCTGAGGTCTTGGAATGCTGGGTGGCGCTTCATGCAAGGCCCTTCTCATGGTAAGATTCGGATACCTGTCGGATTCGTTCTGCCGGAAAGCGGAGTTGCTCCAAGAGGTAGTGCTTGAACGATTCATCGTAGTCCTGGTCGTCGATGGCCTTGTTCATACACAGCAACCATGCATCTCGCTCCGCTTCACGGATGGGCAAGTGCTTGTGAAAATCAGGGATGTTGATGGGGCCATAGCTCTGGTCATAAAGCCGTGGACCGCCGAGCCAACCTGCGAGGAAGTACGCCAGCCGCTTCTTGGTATCGTCAATGTCGGACGGGTGCATCTTGCGAATCACCGCGGCATCTGGGACTTGGTCCATGTAGTCATAGAAGTCCGAGGCCAGTTTCATGAGGCCTTCAATTTTGCCGGCGGCTCGGTACGAGGCATCGCCGGTACCAAATGGGTGTGCAATGGGGAGCCCCGTCATGTTCGGGGCCCCGGTTTGTGTCCAACAACCGAATACAAGAGCACCAGAAACGCAGTCAAGGTGACGACGGCTTCTACCAATCGCGCTTCTTCCATCGAGAAGCCCAGGACCTGCAATGCTGCGCCCTCCAGGATGGCGGCGAGCACCATGAGAGAAATGGCTGCAAATAGCAGAAGCATGGATCTCGACCGACGTCGCAGGTAGGCCTTCCAAGTGACGAAAAGGAAGATGCCCCCCGCTAGAACCGTGAGGACTTTTAGGATGCTAAGGGAAGTCAGATACAGGCTCATGCTTGTGCTCCAAAGTGATCCCAGATGTGGAGGAGTTTGTCTTCGAGGGGCATGTTGTATTCCCAGGTGATTTTGGACCCAGCCGGTGAGAAATCGATGCGGCCCGTGCGGATGCGGCAGCGGTAGAGGTCGAACGGTTTTCCATCTTCGGTGATCGCGCTTCGCTCGACGACCAAAATCTCGGCGTCGACGAGTCGCTTGACGTACCGGTAAACCGAAGCGATGGCGAGTTTGGTTTCCTGCGTAATCTCGCGGACCGACTTGGCGGATGACAAGCACGAGTGCATGATTGCCCTGCTCGTGGCGGA
>JBMZJT010000039.1:0-16789 GCA_049617695.1 Thermoplasmatota archaeon
ACGTAGCTGGTGCCGAGGATGCCGCATGGCGTGCGCCGCGGACATGTCCTTCGTCCTCGCTGCGTTTCTGGCAACGCCCCTAGCGGCTGCCTGGGGCGCATGGCGAACGTGGGGGACGCGTCGCATCTGGATTGCCCCGCTGCTCTGGGGCGTTTGCGCGGCCCTGATGGCCTTGCTTGGGGGCAGCTTCGCTTCCGAGGCCCTGCCCAGTGAGCCTTGCAATGACACCGGGCCCGAGGACGCCTTGCCGCCGCTATCCGACCGCCAAGTGGCCCTCAATACCGCCAGCTTTGCCGCCATTGGATTGGCGGCCCCCGCCATCATCGCATGGATGCATGGCCATCAAAACAAGGCACAGCTGGGCCTCTTGGCCACCATGCCGCTCGTGTGGATCCTCGTGGTCGCCTTGAACGCGAATCCGCAAGGCGTCATTCTGTGGGTTTGGATTGCAGGCGTCCTGGGTTGGCTTGCCTGCCTGCCTGGATGGCTGGAGCGCATCGTGCCTCAAACGGGGCAACCTTCAGCTTCGTAGTGCCACCAGATGCGTGCGCCATCTTCAAGGCCCCAGGCGCCGGCACTCACCGGCGGATGAAACCAACCGTCATCCCAGACCGCGTAGCACCATCCCCCGACGGCTTCGTTGGCGTGACCCGCAATGGATGAGACGAATACCTGATCGCCGCTCCCTGTGGAGTCGACCGCGAAGTCACCGGCGACGCTCGCGGCTTGCAGCGCCCGGAAAGGCGTCGCATCGGTGACATCGACCGTACCATTCCAAATCACACCGTCCGGGCCCTCCACAAGCACCGTGACCGTGCCGGAACCACCGGCAGGCGCATCCCAACCCGCTGCCAAGAACAGCAGCGCACCGGCAACGGCGAGGGCAATCACGGCCAGGAGGCGCCGGTCCACGTGCCGCCAACCGTTTCATGGCATGAACCTTGGCCGGCCTGTGCTTGGCGCCACCTACCCCGGAGCGGACCCCCTCGAGGTCCCCGAAGGCGCCATCGTGCGACTCACGGGACCCAACGGCAGCGGCAAGACCACGATCCTGCGAGCCCTTGCAGGATTGCCCACCCACGTCGGCGTTCAACCCGCGATTCGCGGCGAAAACCCCCAGAAGTGGGCGGCATCCCGGCTGGCGCAACGGGTTGCCTACGTGCCCCAACACGCACGTGACCGCCTCGTCGGGCTCACGGTGGCGGGCGAAGCACGCCTGCGCGGCCTCCACCGGGACGACTCGCGTGATGTAAGCCGCTTGTCGACCGGGGAAGCGAGTCGCGTGGCCTTGGACCTCCTCGAAGCGCCCATTTGGCTCCTCGATGAACCGGCCAGCCACCTGGACGAAGCCGGGGTGGGCCAGCTGCGGCGCCAGATGACCGCGCATTCAGGCACCATCCTGTACACGGATCACACAAATCGCATCGGGCTGGGCACGGACCATGCCCTCGCCCCCACCCCGGAAGTCGCGTTCACGTGGCCGCCAGCCACGGGACCCGCGCATCTACAAATGCCGGCCCAATCGCACCGCATCGACCTTCCCGACTTGTCGTTTCCAGACGGCATCCACGTCTTGACCGGAGACAACGGCAGCGGCAAGACCACCGCGCTGAGAATCCTCGCCGGGCTCGAAGGCACGGCGCAATTGGCCGGCCGTCCGATGGAACCCGGAATGGCCCCCTACCTCGGTCCTGATCCATGGCCATACCTGGTGGCGGACTCCGTGGGCGATCTGGTCGGCCCCGGACCCTTGGTTCCAGCATCATGGCTCCCCAGGCATCCATGGACCCTGAGCACCGGTGAAGCCCAGCGAGTTGCCCTGGCGAGCATCCTGGAACGGCCAGGCCCCTTGCTGCTTGACGAGCCCGAAGCCCACCTCGATGGCGCGGCATTGCAGCGGCTCGCCGACATCCTATCCAACCGGCCAGGCGTCACCGTGATTGCAAGCCACGACCCCATCATCATTCGCGCCGGCAACGAGGTCCGCCTGTGAAACCCACCCATGCCTGGCTGCTGGTGGTCGTCGCGGCCACCATCCTGGCAGGGAGCCTTCTCCTCCCCCCCGCGGTGCTCGCGGCCAGCTTGCTCGTCGCATTGGCGTCCCTGAGGCGCCAACGCATCACGTGGTGGATCTTTGCTGCGACCACCTTGCTCGTCAATGCCCTCCTCATGTGGTGGCTTGCCGACGACATACGACTCGGCGTGGATGGCGCCCTGCGACTCAGCGTCCTGGTCTGCGCAAATGCATCGCTGGCGCAGCGAATCCCGTTGGCCGCGTTCCTCGATGGTCTGCGCCTCGGACCCAGACCGACATCGTTCCTCGCGGCGGTGCTCCTGAGCACTCGAGATGTCGGGCATGACGCGCAGACCCTCATCGACGTGCAGCGCCTCGAAGGCCGCTGGCCCCGGGACCGCATTGGCCAAGCCCGAGCTGCCGCGCGTTTGACGCCGGGCATGTTCCTCGCATCCACGCGCCACGCACGCATTCGGCAAGAGGCGCTTCGTGGTGCAGGCCTTGATGTCCCAGCTCGCTTTGCGCCGATTCTCGCAGTGACCGCATTGGCAATTGCAGGACGGTTGGCATTCCTTGCCTTGCCCAACGTCGCCCTCACCTATGCGGTCGTGTTTCTAGGCGGCGTCCTATTCGGTGGTCGCGTCGGGTTCTGGGCCGGTTTTTGGGCCATGGCTTTGACGGACCTCGCGTTGACGGGCCTGGCCCCCACCAGTTTTGTCAACGCCCCGGCCATGGGTGTTCTGGGCTTGCTCGGAGGTTGGAGCCAGCAGTTGGGCGCCGATCGCTGGACCCAGGCATGGGCCGCCGCGCTGGGCATCGTGGGAACCTTCCTGTTTAGCGCGCTGACCGACGTGGCGACGTGGTTGATGGTGCCCGAATTCCGGACAACGGTTGGCTGGCTGCAGGTGCGCATCCTTGCCGGATTGGCATTCAACGTCGTGCCGGCCGTGACGAACGCAGTCCTGTTTGCAGCCGCGATTCTGCCCATCCAGCGCGCACGCGCAGTGCTGC
The DNA here is from genome assembly GCA_049617695.1 of Thermoplasmatota archaeon. Lineage (GTDB taxonomy): Archaea > Thermoplasmatota > E2 > JACPAO01 > JAHFTW01 > JBFKXH01. Next base: position 3,026 of record JBMZJT010000039.1, read on the forward strand.
CCCAATGAGCAACAACGGCAGCACCAGGACCGGCGCGGATGCATCGGCCTCGGGGGCATCAAACATGATGCGCGCATGGACGCCGTGGCCCGTCGCCAGGAGTCGAAGCCCCGGAGGCGAATGGTCGATGCATGGCGCCTCGAGTTGACCCTCGGCCCAGGTCCACGTTGCGTTCAACTCGGCCAGGCACCAACCCGCGCCGTTGCGCGTGACATGCACATCGACCCAGGAGGGCCCTGGAAAATCGCTGAGCGCCAGCATCGCATCGCTCGTCGGGAACCACCACGTGGCCGCGGGGCCCGGCTCCCCGGGGCCGGCTTTGAAGGCGCCAACGTCCAGTTGCTGATCTTCCAGCCAGCCCCAGGCGGGGGCGGGCACTTGGCCACCGGCATTCCGGATAGCAATGATCGCCCATGCCTGCGTGTCCGTGTTTGCGGCGGGCCCACCCGACATGGTGTAGGCCCCGTCGCGAAATACATACGCATCGAGGACCGCTTGCGCGTCAAATGGCACACCGGCCACGGCCAATGCCGCGACGGCGAAGCCCGTGCAATCGGGATGGATGTCATCCTGATTGCATGGAAAGCCCCCCTGCTGCATCGAGGCAAGCAGGGCGCCTGCTTCGCGCATCTCGGGTCGTTCGCCGAGTCCAGCGGCATGAAGGCCCAGCATGTGCCATGCAACGTCCGCGGCGCGTTGATGCTCCATGATGCCTGCATGATTGTCCAACAATTGTTGTTGCAAGTCAATGACCCCTCGCTCAGGATCTGGATACGTGCGCGGATCATAGCCAGAACTCGCCACGGCGTGAAGCGCGCGCACACTCGCCCGACCAGTCGCATCGTTTTCAGGCACTGCAAACGCACCATACCAGCCGCCGGTGTCGACGCCGGCCGCATGCACGGCGGCGAGCTTCAAAACCGTCGGATCCCCTTCATGCATCCATGCCACGGCCTCATCGAGGCCCGCCGCAGCCGTGGGAAGGAGCAAGAATCCCAAAATCAGCGCCTTTGGTACCACCAGAGGCCTCCCGCCACGGCCACCAAGGCCACGCCTGCCACAACGAACCAGGGCCACGTCGGTGTGTGCTTCGGAGGCTCGGCTTGGGCCACGGTGAGCGGCGGTGCATCCATGGGATCGGCGACCCCGAGGGCATGCAAAGTCCGGACCTGGACATCACCTGTTTTGGATAGGAAGAAGGTGCGTCCGTCGGGCCCCGTTTGGCCGACCTTGACGCCATCCACAAGCACTTCAAAACCAACGACTTGTTCCGAGGCGCTCGTCCAGCTGACACGCCACAGACCATCCACTTGCTCCAGGGAGACGTTGCGTGCACGCCAATCAGGAGACATCGGATTCAAGGGATCTGTGCGTGCTTCGATTTCGTCGCGGTCCCTGATTCCGTCACCGTCGGAATCGGCGGATTTGGGGTCCGTTCCAAGGGCCATTTCTTGGCCATCGTCCACGCCATCGCCATCGTCGTCCAGATCGGCCACGTCCCCGGCGCCGTCCCCATCGGTGTCCGCAGATTCGCGTGCATCGTCTGGGAATGCATCGACGTCATCCGGTACATCATCGCCGTCGCGGTCCTGGTCGCAGACGTCGCCAATTCCGTCGCCATCTGCATCCCGCTGATCTGGATTTGCACGGTCAGGACACGAGTCACGCTCGTCAACGTGACCGTCCCCGTCGCGATCCACGGTGCCGGACAAATCCGCGGGCCGTACGAACAGGACCCCGGTGGTCGCGGCACCATCTGCATCGGTCACGCGCAGCTCGACGCGATACACTTGCTCTGCGTCTGGGAAGTCGTAGATGGGACGGGGATCGTTGCGTTCTTCGCCTTCGATGGTCCAGCGGTGCACGACCGCGCCCCCGCCAAGGTCAAAGCTCTCCGAGGCAAACCGAACGCGCGTGTCCGGATCGTCCGCTTCCCGGTGGAATCCGACCCGGACGAATGGCGCTTGATTTATGATGCTCACGTCCCGCGTCGCGTTGCTTTGCGCACCGAGGTTGTCGGTGGCGGAGGCCGCAACGGTGAAGGTGCCGGTATTGGCAAAGCTGTGGCGAACGTTGAAGCCCGTCGCCGTGGCACCATCTCCGAAGGTCCAATAGCAAGTTTCAACGAAACCGTCAGCGTCCGTCACCCGGCACGTGAAGATGTACGAGACACCCGTGCTGCCCGCTGGCTGGCCCGGAGCGACATCGATGTGCAATTGCGGTGGTTGATTGCGCACATCAATGGCTTTGCAGATCGCATCGGTGGCACCGTACGTGTCTTCGACTTCCAAACAGACGCTTTGTCGACCTGGCTTTGGGAAGTTCCAGACCAAGGATTGGCCCGATGCTTCGCTTTCATCGACACGCCAGGACCACCGCACAATTTGATCACGCAACCCTGCATCGGTGCTGTTGTCTTCAAAGACCACGTCGACCCCCGTGGTGATGTTGCGCGGCACCAGGAAATCCGCACGGGGAACCGCATTGACGATGCGAACCGTTTGGGTGACTTCGGCGCTGAGACCTCGCGCATCCTGGACACGGAGCGTCACATCGTGGTCCCCCACGGTCGCGAAGCTTCGGTTCGGATGCTGCTCGTAGGACCACGCTTCGCCATCCAAAATCCACGTCCAATTGACAATGGAATCTCCTGGATCGACGGCGTCACTTCGATCCGTAAATCGCACATCGTCGCCGACCCAGTTGCGCTGAAAGTCCACATCGAAGGCGGCAATCGGCGCGTCGTTGACGTCGAGTTCCAACGTAATCGAACACGCCGGAGCCTGTGCGCCACTGCTGGAGTAGGCAGCGAAGACGAGAATGGTATCGCGGGCGCCTTCTTGCGGCGTCCACCGGACTTCGGCCCAGCCAGGGTCGGTGGGAGCGCCGCCAAGGTGGCGCGTCACAGTCGCATCTCGAGGTGCACCGAGAATGTCCACGGTCACGAGCGTGTTGACGTTCGCATTGGCATGCCGGCGAACGACGAATTCGTCACCCGGAAACAGGGACAATTCCTCATCGCATGGATCTTCGACCCAATAGGGCCGATCGACGAGATCATCGACCAACTCGATGAAGAAATCCATGGGCACCTTGCCATTCTCGTCTTCCAACATCACTTGGGTCGAGTAGTAGGTCCGGTCCGCTTCACTGTCTGCAGCACCCGAAGTATTCCAGGAATAGATGCCCTCTGGCGAAATGGCGGCCGGGGTGCCACCGAACTCGTGACCGGGCTGCACGAAGGCGGGACTCAACCCAAGCGGGCCATCAGCAGAGCCGACGGCTTCGGAGCCCGTCGCGAAACGGAACGTCCGATTTTCGTGGCCCAGGGAGGGGATTCGGAAGCTGCAGGCCGTATCGCGTTCACAGGGTACAACCGGGGGGAACAGAACGCGGGGACTTGCATCGCCGGCTCCGGCCAAATCAATGGCCGTCTCCATCCGGAAGTTTTCACCCGCATTGTTCACGTGGCCGTCGTCGGCCCCAAGGCGTGCGGATTCTGTGTAGGAGACGAGCCACGGGTTGCCGCCATTGTTGTCATCAGAGAGGGAAATCCGGACCGGAACCAGTGTGGCGGAGAACCAGTCATCGTCGACACTCGGGGTGCCTGCATCGAAGACAGCCTCAACGACCCACGTCGCCGTGGCGGAACCGCTGGGGGTCGAGAGGGAACCTTGGCGCACCGCGTTGCCTTCCACGCGGGGATCTGCATCCCAGTTGTTGGACGTCGTCCCCGGCGCCCCGTTCCAGGCGACTTGGCCAAAGTAGCGGCCATTGATCTCGACTTGCCCCGGAGCAATCTCCTCCCATTCCAGGGTGCCCCCCCGAATATGAGCGGCCTCCGACTCCGGGACCAAGAACAGCGCCAGCGCTGCCATCATGGCAAGCCCAAGCACGGTTCGTCCCAGCACAAGAGGGAGGCGGACTTCCGACAATTTAAGCAGTATGGATTTCCGGGCTGAACGAGGGATCATCTGCCACACGCCCGGTGGCGCGGCTGCGCCACCATCACTGCGCCATCTTCGCTTCGCTCAGCTGCCACACGTCCCGTGGCGCGGCTGCGCCACCATCAACGCGCCATCTTCGCTTCGCTCAGCTGCCACACGTCAGGCTGACCGCTACGCGTTCAGCAATCCACGACGGAAGTTGGCTCCGCCTAACTTCCGCCGCCTCAACGGCCCTGCCGGGCCGCCATCGGTGTGCCAGCGATCTCGCTACGCTCGTCAACTGCCACACGCAATGCAGTCGTCATCGTCATCCAGCAGCGCCAACTCATCCTCTTCAGACATGACCGGGGCCGCGGGCGCGACAGGGGTCTTGAGCTGCTTTTCCTTCGCGGCGTCGACGGTGAACTTGATGGCACTGCTGGCAGCCTTGGTGCGCAGGTAGTACATGCCGGTCTTCAGGCCCCGCTTCCAGGCGTGGAAGTGGATGCTCGTCAACTTGGCGAAGTTCGCATCCGTGACGTGCAAGTTCAGGCTCTGGGATTGGTCGATGAAGGCGCCACGGTCGGCGGCCATGTCCAGGACGATGCGCTGCTTGATCTCCCACGTGGTCTTGTAGATCTCGCGCACGTGGGCCGGGATGGCCTCGATGTGCTGGATGCTGCCGTTGCCGACGACGATTTGGTCCTTGATGTCCTCATTCCAGACACCAAGTTCCAACAGGTCGCGCACGAGGTGCTTGTTGATGACCACGAACTCGCCACTCAGGGTCCGGCGCGTGTAGAGGTTGCTCGTGAATGGTTCGAAGCACTCGTTGTTGCCAAGGATTTGGCTGGTGCTGGCCGTTGGCATGGGCGCCAAGAGCAGGCTGTTGCGCAGGCCAAATTCTTGGATCTCGGCCTTGAGGACCTTCCAGTCGTAGCGGCCGCTGTCAGGCGTGACGCCCCACATGTCGAATTGCAGGACGCCTTCACTGGCAGGGCTTCCTTGGAACGTCTCGTAGGCGCCTTGTTCGCGTGCCACGTCCTTGCTGCTGGTCAACGCGGCGTGGTAGAGCGTTTCGAAGATGTCCTTGTTGAGGCGGGCGGCCTCTTCGGATTCGAAGGGCATCTTCAGGAGGGCAAACGTGTCGGCCAGACCTTGGACGCCGAGGCCCACGGGGCGGTGGCGCATGTTGCTGGTCTTGGCTTCCTTGACGGGGTACGCGTTGCGGTCGATGACCTTGTTCAGGTTGCCAACGATGTGGTACACGACGTTCCAGAGGGCATCGTGGTCGTACACGCGACCTTCGTCGGTTTCCTTGACGAACTTGTTCAAGGCGACGCTTGCGAGGTTGCAGACAGCGACTTCGTCGGGGCTGGTGTGCTCCACGATTTCCGTGCAGAGGTTGCTGCTGCGGATGATGCCGATGTTCTTCTGTTGGCTCTTCTTGTTGACGTTGTCCTTGTAGAGCATGTACGGCGTGCCTGTTTCAATCTGGGATTCCACAATGGCTTCCCAGAGTTCACGCGCCGGAATTTGCTTCTTGAACTTGCCTTGCGCCTCGTACTTCGTGTAGAGGCTCTCGAATTCGTCGCCGTAAGTCTCATCGAGGTTCGGGCATTCGTCGGGGCACATCAGGCTCCAGGTGCCATCCTCTTCGACGCGCTTCATGAACAAGTCCGGAATCCACAGGCCGTAGAACAGGTCGCGGGCGCGGGCCTCTTCGTTGCCGTGGTTCTTGCGCAGGTCCAGGAAATCAAACACGTCAGCGTGCCAGGGTTCGAGGTAGATGGCGAGGGCACCCTTGCGCTTGCCGCCGCCTTGGTCCACGTAGCGGACCGTGTTGTTGAAGACGCGCAGCATCGGAACGAGGCCGTTGCTGGTGCCGTTGGTGCCGCGAATGTAGCTGCCCGTGGCGCGGACCTTGCTGACGGCGAGGCCGAGGCCGCCGGCGGACTTGCTGATCTGCGCGCATTGCTTGAGCGTGTCGTAGATGCCTTCGAGGCTGTCGTCCTTCATGTCAAGCAGGAAGCAGCTGGACATCTGATGGTTGGGCGTGCCGGCGTTGAAGAGCGTCGGCGTGGCGTGGGTGAAGAAACCCTGGCTCAGGAGTTCGTAGGTCTCCAAGGCGGACTGGATGTCGTCGCCGTGGATCCCGACGCTGACGCGCATCAGCATGTGCTGCGGGCGCTCGGCGATTTGGCCGTTGAGCTTCAGGAGGTAGCTGCGTTCCAGGGTCTTGAAGCCGAAGAAGTCGTACTCGTAGTCGCGTTCGTAGCGGACGGCGGCGTCGAGTTCTTCGCGGTGCTCCATGACGACCTTATAGGTCTCGTCGTCGATGAGCGGCGCGGCCTTGCCGGTCACGTCGTCGACGTACTCGTAGAGCGCCTGGATGGTGTCACTGAAGGAGTCGCGCGTCTGCTTGTGCAGGTCGTTGACGGCGATGCGGGCTGCGAGGCGACCGTAGTCGGGGTGAGTGGTCATCATGCTCGCGGCGGTTTCGGCGGCGAGTTGATCCAATTGGCGCGTCGTGATGCCGTCAGCCATGCCTTCGATGACCTTCTGCGTGACGGCTGCGGTGTCCACCAATTGGTGAAGACCGTAGGTCAAATTGTCAATCCGGTCCTGGATCTTGTCGAACCGGACCTCTTCTTCCACACCCTTTCGGTTGATGACCTTCATTCCCATGTGCATCCCTGTTGAATTGAAGCTGTCGCTCGACGCAGCCATCCCGGAGGGACGTTCATCGCGTCGTGCATCCCGTAGAGATTTCCCAACGAGGGGCGCCACATAAGGCCATGGGCGCGGGCCGAACGGGTTCACGCGAAGCCATGGTCACAGTGGAAGCAACGCTTCACGCCTCGACCGGCGCCAGAGGCGTGTAGAGCAATTGCGCAGCCCCACACGCATTGCAGAAGCACGAGCCAGGATCCAAGTGCGTGATTGCGTGGCTGGTGATGTCATTGCAGGATGCGCAGAACGCATCCACGGTCCGGATTACGTCCATGGCAGACCCAAAGCAGTGACAGAAAAATCCCTTTCGCCCGTTGAATCGACGGGTGACGAACCCCAGCTTCGGCGCGCGTCCGACGCTAGAAATCTTCATCCAAGGAGAAGCGAGCCTGCTTGACTTCCTTCTCCTTGTTCGCGGAGCCCATGACGCCAGCCTTCTGGTATTCGCCAACGCGCTTCTCGAAGAAGTTCGTCTTGCCTTCCAGGCTGATCATTTCCATCCAGGGGAACGGATTGCTGGCGTTGTAGACCTTCGTGCAGCCAAGCATCACCAGGAGGCGGTCGGCGACGTACTCGATGTACTGTGCCATGAGGTCGTTGTTCATGCCAACGAGCTTGACGGGAAGGGCTTCCGTGATGAATTCCTTCTCAATCTCCACGGCATCGCAGACGATGCGGGTGATGGTCGCCTCGCCGGCGCCACGGTTGAGCTTGGAGTGCAGCAGGGCTGCAAATTCGCAGTGCAGGCCTTCGTCGCGGCTAATCAGTTCATTGCTGAACGTGAGGCCCGGCATGAGACCGCGCTTCTTGAGCCAGAAAATAGCACAGAAACTGCCAGAGAAGAAGATGCCCTCCACGGCGGCAAACGCCACGAGGCGCTCGGCGAAGGTCGCGCGCTTCTGGCTGAGCCACTTCAACGCCCAGTCGGCCTTCTTCTTGACCGCCGGAATGTTGTCAATGGCGTGGAACAGGTAATCCCGCTTCTTGGGGTCCTTGATGTACGTGTCAATCAGGAGGGAGTACGTCTCCGCGTGGATGTTCTCCATCATGATCTGGAAGCCGTAGAAGCAGCGGGCCTCCGGAATTTGCACTTCCTTGGTGAAGTTGACCGCCAAGTTCTCTAGGACGATGCCGTCGCTGGCGGCGAAGAACGCCAGGACATGCTCGATGAAGTGGCGTTCGTCGTCGTTGAGGTTGTTCCAGTCCTTCTTGTCCTGGTCGAGGTCAATCTCCTCGGCCGTCCAGAAGCTGGCTTCCTCCTTCTTGTACATCTCCCAAATGTCGTGGTGCTTGATCGGGAAAAGGACAAAGCGGTCCTTGTTGGGCTTCAGAAGCGGTTCTTCATCCGCTTCGACGAAGCTGCGGCGGGGCTCGTCGCTGGCATGATCATCCTGGCCCTTCAGGGTCGGTGTCTTGTCATCTTGGACCAGAGCTTCCGCCATGTGCATCCCGTAATCCAAGCCCAAGACACGGCCCGTGATAATGGTTGGGCAGAGGCCGGCGCAGGCGCAGCGGGGCTTCCGGTGGACTGGCTGGCGCGGCCCTTATGAAGGAACGTGAAACTGGATACCTGTGCGGTGGTTTTGGCTGATTCTCCTGGTGGCGTCGCCTGCCGCTGCCTGGACGCAACCCTCTGGCGACATGGGCCACCAAGCGTTCGTCGACCTCCCCGCCGGCCCCTGGGACCTCCAGGGACGATACAGCGTTCTCGAACCCGGCGAGCTGTTCAACCGGATTCACGGCCCCGGCATGGTCAGCAGCCCCCACGGATTGCTCGGCGTTGCAAGGACCGCAGACGATGCCTGCATCGGCATCCACATTTTCGAGCCAAGTGCCGGCAAATTCAGCCGAACCCCCCTCCCCGCATGCCAAGGTGGCTACGTCCAAGCCTACCTGCCCGAGCATGATCTCCTGCTGGTCTGCGAAGCGCGAGATGCCGCAGATGCCCGACTTGTCGCCTACCGAGGCGCCACGTGGGTCGAAGCCTGGCACGTGACAGCCACCGACGTAGGCCTTACGGGCGGAACGACAGGCAACATGGCAAGCGCCTGCTTCGGGACGGCCCACGATGCCGGCAACCAGGAAATCGTGATGGCCTGGGTGGCCAGCCGCCACATGGCCGACCTCAACTTCCATCGAATCACAAGTCTCGACGCGGCCACAGGCCAAGTGCTTTGGGCGCGCACCATTCCCGTCACGGCGCTGTCCCGGCAGGCATTCATGCCCGACGTCGACACGAGGGCGGACGCATCCCCAGATTGGGCCCCCATGGCCATCACGCTGACGCCCAACGGCGTGCTGGTGACCGGTTTTTCACTCTGCGTCGACGCGCCACTCTGTGAAGATGTCACGGAGCCCAATCCAACGCCGGTGCGGTTCGCGGCCGCCTGGCTGACACGCAGCGGAACGCCGGTCGGCATGATGTGGGCGGGAGGCGACCCCGCGGACACATTCCAAGGCCAAGCCGTGCCCCACGGCATCACCTTTGGCACGCTGTACGCAGCGGCGGATGGCGGCGCGGCCGTCACCTTGCTGGGCAATGAGTTGGTCCACATCGACCCCCAGGCGCCACAACCCATCCGACGCATCGGCATCGACCATGTCCAGGGGTTGCCCGATGGATTTGCCAGCTACCCGCAACCCATTCCGCACGCAGACGGCCACATCATGACCCTGGAGTCCATGGTCACATCTGTGGCGGCCAACGGCGCCATCCGGTGGCAATACGCGGGCCTCGGCGCCGATTGGTTGCCGGGCTTCATGACGCCGACAACCGCCGGCGGTGAATTGCTGAGGCTGTTTGCATTCTGCGGGGACCCTGGCGCCGTCACGATTTTCGAACCCATCGACTGCGCCACGCGACTCGTCACCTTGGACGCTGACACCGGAGCGGTTCAGCAAATGCTGGATGCCGGCCTGCGCTCCGTTGCCGTGAGCGAGCCCGCCGCGGCCCTGCCCAACGGAGAACCGGCGCTCCAATACTGGGCCATGGATTGGTTCGCCCCCACGGACGCCGGATTCGTTTGGGGCGGCCCCGTGGGCGATGTCATCGTCTTCCAACATCATTCCGTGACGCCGACGCCACCCATGACCATGAGCCGCCTCTACCCAACGCCCGGGGAGACGGTCGAGCTCCACCTCGCCCGGGCAGACTTCCCGGATGCAACCCACGTCGGCCTCGATTGGGGGCAAGGCCTGGCCCGCGTCGAATGGACCCGCGACGACATCATCCTCTCCCACCGCTTCCAAGTCGAAGGTACCGCCCGCGTCGCGGTCACGGTGCAAGGCGACAACGAGACATTCACGCGTCTGTTCCAGATCCACGTCGCGGGCGAACCCAGCCTCGGCCCGCCCGACCGGCTCGGCGCGCCTGCGGCCCCAAAACAACCCGCGCCCGGAGAACCGGTGACCGTCACGCTGCCGGCCAGCCCCGGCGCGATTGAACTTCTCGTCGATTGGGGCGATCAGACACGCCACCTGACACCCTGGAAAGGGCAGCCTTTGTCCCTGAACCACACCTACGAAGACGCCGGCAACACAACCGCCAGCTTCACGGCCGTCTACGCCGACGGCACCACATCCACCCGACACGTCGCATTCGACGTTGGCGGCACCCTGGTCACGACCGACGATCCATTCCCTTGGCTCATCGTTGCGCTGCTGGCCGCGCTCCTCATCCTGTGGCTCCTGCTCTTGCGGCGACCGCGACGTGCATGGGCACCCATTGGAGCTGCAGCACTCGCCTTGGTGTTGTTGTGGCCCACGGGTATGGTGGTGGCCCTCGCGACGGGGTTCGCCGCCACGGTCGGCTTTGCAACGGCGATTGCAGGAGGCCTGCTGATGCGTGATACACGGCGCCAAGTCGTACGACCCGGCACCTTGTTGGCCGGACGGTACCGCGTGACGAAGCACATCGCACGAGGCGCCGAAGGCGACGTTTGGTCAGGTCGGGATCGACGCAGCGGCCGCGTGGCGCTCAAGACCATCGATTTCCGCCCCGACGACGTGTTGATGGCGAAGTTGATGCAGGTCCAGCACCCAAACCTTGCACGCATCCGCGATGTCATCCCAGTCCATGACGGCCGCTGCCTCGTCATGGACCACGGCGGCCGGCCGCTGCAAACCCCCGTTCCTCGCCATGAATGGCTTGATGTGGCGCGCCAATGCATGGCCGGCATCCATGCGCTGCATGAAGCCGGCCTAATCCACCGAGACATCAAGCCGAGCAACATCCTGCGTGGGAAGCAGGTCAAAATCACCGACTTCGGCATCGCCCGGCTGGTGGAAGACGATGTCACCCAGTTGGGGATGGCGCAGGGCACCGTGTCGTACATGAGCCCAGAACAATCTCTGGGCCAACGCTGCGACGCAACGACCGACATCTACAGCTTGAGCGCGGTGCTGTTTGAAGCGTGGACGGGCCATCCACACGCCGTCCCGAATCCCATGGAGACCCTGGCTGAATTCCAACTCCGGGTGAGCCGGGGATTGGAAGCCAACCTTCGGCACATCGAACCCCATGGCCTCGCTGCTTGGTTTGCCAAAGGACTCGCGCCACGCCCCGAAGACCGTTTCCCTGACATCCCCTCCATGCAACGCGCGCTGGAGGCCATTGGCGACGTCAGTTCGAAAACACCAGCATCGAACGACCCACCGCAATGATGGCCCCTGGCGCCAGTGGGACTTCTTCGTCTGCCCCCAACTCAGTCCAGTTCACATGGGTCCCGTTGCGGCCTTCATTGCGGACATAGTACTTACCGCGGCGGCGCAGGATGGTCGCATGTCGCTTGCTCACATACGGGTCGTATTCCAAGTTCACGTGCGCGTCCACGGCTCTGCCGATGACCCAACCATTCGGACCCTTGTCAAGGGGGAAATGCTTGCCCTCGTAGGCCCCTTTCACGAGACTCAAATGCGCCCCCTTTGGCGCCTCCGGTGCCAATTGGCCTTGGACCAACGTGAGGTCCGAACCGGGCCCTGCGCCGGCAAAAACCTTCGACACCTGGTCCAATTCCTCTCGTAGCAAGAACAAAGCCTCCGGGGAGGCTTGGTAGAGTCGCCCCTGTGGCCCCTCGTGAACGACGACGAAACCGAGCTCCACCATCGATTTCAGGTGGCGCTCAATGGTCTGGCGCGCAACAAAGCGATGCGGGTCCAAGTCGCCGTCCTTGCGCACCGGGTGCAGACGAATTTCACCGATCGCCTTGGGTGTGCGCAAGGCACGCAGCATCGCCAGGCGAGCCGGGAAAGCCACCGCCTTGAGGCGCTCGGCGAGGTCCAGGAACGGGTCAGGCACCATGTCTGCAACTCGCTTGGGCGCTTGAAGTCGTTGCGCAGCTTGTATGCTGCAACCGATTATGTGCGGGCCAAGTTGGCTTCGTGGCATGCCCCGCGGCCTCGATGGCTTCATCGCGACGCACCTCAAAACGTCTCAGGAGCTTGCATGAAGCCCGCCATCATGGTCGGGATTTTGCTCGCAGCAACCTTGCTGGCACCTCCTGTCCAAGCATGGGGTTTTTCGAGCATCACGGACCCCATCGGCGACTTCTTCGAAGATGCGTACGACGCGGCAGCCGAAGGGGCCAGCGCACTTGGGGATTTGTCCGCCGAGGCTGCCAACGCATTGTCCGATGTTGCACCCGAGGTCTTGGGACGCATGAAGCATCTGGCAGGCGATGCATGGGATGCCTTGGTCGTCGTGCTCAACCAAATTGAGACCTTCACGCAGCAGCTCATCGACGACCTCGTCGCAGCGGCCGAAAGCGTCATCGATGCCGTTGGCCAAGCTGTGCAACAAGCCATCTCCACAGCGCTCGACACCATGCAACGCCTCGCCGAGGAGGCCCTTGAAGCCGCCCGCGACGGCATCGTGACCGCGGCCAATGTCGTGGCTGAGCAAGTGGCCGACGCGGCGACTTTGGTGGGGGAGACCGTATGGGAAGGCATCGTTGCGGGTTGCACCAACAGCTGGGGTCCAGTGCCCAACGCTTGCGGCGTCCTGATTGATTGTGCCAGTTCCATTGGATCCATCGTCGGCGGCGCGGTCGACCAAGGCGACATTCCGGATGGCATCGGGGGCGACGTCGCGTCGTGTGCGGCCGCGGTCTGCAGCCTCATGCCGATGGCAATTGCACAGACCAACCTCGAAGCCCATGTCTGGGACGCCCCTGACAACCTCGTCGATGCCACCGGCGACACCGGCTTCGATTCCATCAATGGACTCAACACGGAGACGGACATGTGTTCGCGGATGGCCACATGCGTCGGCAACATGGTCGACAAGACGCACCAAATGCTGGATGACGTGGTGGCAGGTTGGATGCCCCCGCAGCAAGTGCTGGCCACGATCGAGCAGATGCGCGATGCCCGTGAATCGGTCCTGGAAGCTGAAGCCCGGATTCGTGCCATGGATCACGGCCAGTTCGATTTGCGGGGCGTCCCTGGATGGGGCAGCGAAGGGGAGGGCCTCCAATTGGCGTATCAGGCGCAACTCAGCCGCTACCTCGCCGCCATGACGGCATTCAACGTCCTGATCGACCTGATCGAGGGGGGCAACTTGTCCGACAACCTCGAGAACATCATCTTCATCGCGGACGCGCTGGGGCCCTCGATTCCCGTGCTCGCAAGCATCCAGCAGGGACGGCAGGCCGTGGCAGACCTCCGCTCGCAGGTGGAGACGGCTCTGGAAGGCGACCTAGACGATGAGACGCGTGCCTTGTTGGAAACGTACCTCAGGAACATCGATGACAGCGGCGCCGTCGCCGCCTACCTGGAAGGCGATTCGCAAGACGCGGTCAAGATCATCAAGCGATACAAGGCACTGCGCGAGCTGGCCAACTTCAAGAAGACCATGATCCAGGCATGCGCCGGCGTCCAATCGATGTCGCTGGCCCGAGAGATTGCCGCCGCAGGGCTCGAAGAAATTCAGGAGCACCCCGACTACGTCATCGCCAACGTCTTGGCGCCCGGTTTCGGCGGACAAATCTACACCGCGGGCAGGGAGGTCTTGGACCTACCCGCGCCGGTACGCCCCAGCGCCGCCGACCACCAGGGGCCAATCGCCATCGCCCCAGGCACCTTGATTACGCAAGGATCTGAGGCACTC
>JBMZJT010000040.1:0-10629 GCA_049617695.1 Thermoplasmatota archaeon
GAAGATGAATGCGCCGCGGTCTTCGGGGGCGTTGGGGTCGACGGCGTCGCCCGCGTCTTCGACGGCAGCGCCGGCGGAGGCGATGGCCGTGATGTTGACGCTCACGGTGGTGCTGTTGGTGCCGTCGCTGACGGTCAGCGTGGCGGTGCCGTTGGCCTCAAAGGTGGCATTGACCTGGGCAGGGAAGGCGCTCTGATTGCCGGTCGCGTTGGCGACCATGGTTCCGTTGGCGTGGGCTTCGAAGACCCAGGTGAGGTTGTCGCCGTCCACGTCCGTGGCGGTGATGGTGAAGTTCACCAACAGGGGGGCGGTGCCGTTGACGATGTCTGCATCCAGTTGCGGCGCAGGGGCCGTGTTGTTTTGGCTGGGCGCGTCGTCCATGACGACGTCGGGGCTTTCCGGTTCGTTGGCTTCGTCCGTGCAGCCGGCCAGGGCCAGCATGAGCAGACAACCGATGCTCAGGATGCGCATGGCTTCGCCGTCGTTTGGTTGGCCTTAACTCTTGTTGAGTACCGACGCGACCGCTTTGGCGGCGCTGACGACGTCACAGCCTTGGGCCTCGACGGTGTCGGTGCACAGGACGCGGTCGATGCCTCCGGCCAAGAGTTTCGGCACGGCATCGCCCGTGAAAATGCCGTGGGTGCAGGCTGCGAAGACTGCGGTCGCGCCTTGTTCCTTCAGCTGGGCGGCGGCCTTGATCATGGTGCCGCCGCTGGCAATCATGTCATCGACGATGGCGACTTTCTTGCCCGCCACATCCATGTCCTTGGCCTTCATGACGACCTCCGTCGCCGAGAGGCGGGTCTTTTCCAGGTGGTCAAAGGGCACGCCCAGCTGCTGCGCAGCACGTTGGGCGCGGTCGCGGGCGCCTTTGTCTGGGGCGAGGATGGCGTCAACCCCCCAGCGGCCCAGTTCTTCGGCGAGCTGCGGCACGGCGCTGACACTGTGGGCCCCGTCGAAGAAGAAGTCGAGGATGTGCTCCTTGTGGGGGTCGATGGTGATGACCGAATCGGCGGTCGTGGCCAGCGCTCGGGCGACGGCGCGGCTGCTCACCGCTTCGCCCGGGTGGAAGACTTGGTCCTGCCGGGCATACCCGTAGTAGGGAATCACGCTTGTCACCTTGGCTGCGTGATGACCCTGGGCAGCGTCCTGGAGCAGCAACAGCTCAATGAGGTTCTCGTTGGGCGCCGTGGTCTGGACGAGGATGACATGCTTGCCTTCCACGTCGGACTTGATGCGCGCGTACACTTCCAGGTCGGGGAAGCGACGAATATCGGTGTCTGCCAGGGGGCAGTCCAGTTCATCGGCCAGTCGCTTGGCAAGGGTCTGGCTGGCGGTGCCGGCCACCACGATGCGCTCCACAAGCCGGCGAGCCCGGCCGCCGCCATAAGTGCCTACCCAAGCGTGGCAACGAGATTGTCGGGGGTTGGCGCCGCGATGGCGACGTCCCAAATCGTCACCTGGGACCAACCCGCGGCGCGGCAATCGGCTTCCAACTCCGCTTCGTCGTACAAGTGGTAGGTGCGGGCCACGTCGTGGCCGTCCCGCCGCCAGGGTACGATGACGTCGGGCTCCTGCACATCGGCGAAGCGGGGTGCATGCCGGCTCCACACCGTCACTTGGGCGGGGCCGTCCACCACGCGCCGCAATTCGCGTAGGCTGGCGATGCGGCCTGCGGCGTCCGGAATGCCGTGGAGGCCTGCGACATAGATGGCGCCGTCAAAGCATCCGTCTTGGAACGGCAAACGGGTGGCGTCGCCGCGCACGCCGCCGGCCGCTTGAATCAATCCGGCACTCCAATCGAGGCCCACCATGCCTGGGCGCAGGTGGCGACCGTTGCCGCACATCACGTCCAAGACGCGCCGCGACGGGAGGCCGTCGAGGAACGCCTCCACATGGTCCCAGGTCCGATTGCGCGTCTCGTCGAAGCTCTTGGCAATGGTGTTCCATGCTTCGAACTGGTCGGCCACGGCGCTGCCAGGTTCGGCACCCTGAAGAACGTGCCCGGGGGTCGCGATGCGTGCACGCTTTGGCCGACCGCCGTTTGCTGATCTTTGCAGGCAAGGGGGGCGTCGGCAAGACCACCACCAGCGCCGCCACGGCGATCGCTCTGGCCAAAATGGGTCGCAAGACGCTACTGGTGACGGTTGATCCGGCCAAGCGCCTTGCAGACAGCCTCGGGATGGACATCGGTTTCGATGAGACGCCCATTCAACCCAACCTGTCTGCGATGATGCTCGATCCAGGTTCGGTCATCAAGGAACATTTTGAGCGCGAGTTGCCACAGTTGCGCGTCACGGAACATCCGATGTTCAAGTACGTCACCGACTATTTGCCAGGCCTCAACGAATTGATGGCCATTGGGAAACTCAATGACGTGCGCCGCGAGGGCAAGTACGACGTCATCGTCATCGACACGGCTCCCACAGGCCACGCCCTGTCGTTCCTGGGCGTCCCGAAGGCCATGAAGGAATTGATGTCCGAGAAATCGCTCTTGAAGTGGGCGGTGCGCGGCTACACCGTGTGGCAAAAAGTCAGTGGCGCCGCCAAGAACGTCGGGAACGTCTTCAAGAAGAAGGAAGATCGCAAGAATGCGCCGCCGGACATTGACTTCGAACGTCTCTTTGCGGATATCCAGAAGGAAGCCGAAACCATTCAGACGTTCCTTGGCGACCCCAAACACAGTGGCCTCGTCCTCGTGACGCTGCCCGAAAAACTGCCCGTCGAGGAGACCTTTGACCTCCATGAAGCGGTCACGACGGGCCTCGGCATGGAAGTCGCGCACATCGTCATCAACAAAGTGCAACCCGATGCCCTGGCCGGCGTGCAAGACGAATTCGATGCCCTGGCGGAGGCCGGCGTCAGGAAAGCCTTCGTCACCAAAGCGGCCAAGGCAACCGGGCAATCGGCGGCGCTCCTGGATGCGATGCTCGAAGCGACGGCCTTCAGTGAAGTACGCCGCGAGATGAATCTCAGCTACATCGCGCATCTCCAGCAAGGCTTGCCGGACGTTCCCGTTGTCCAAGTCCCGTTGTTCAAACAGGACGTCAATGGGCTGCAGCGCCTCGGCGCGTACAGCGAAGCGTTGTTCGCCTAGGCTACGCTACGAATCGGCAGCCACGAAGCGCGATGCGCTTCAGTGCATGACGTGGCGTCCCATGCGGGACTCCACGCTGGTGTCCACGAGCTTCACAGGCACGTGGTCCCACACATTGTTGCAGTATGTGCATGTGCACCGGACGGTCGCCTTGATGCGCTCGACACCAAGCGTACCCTTCACGTCCAGCGTCTGGCCGCCGCTCGTCTCGATCAGGAACCCGGAATGGGAGCCGCACTTAGAGCAACGAAGATTGACCATGGGGAACACCTACTACGTGTGGAATGTACTTAAACGTGCACCGGCGGAACCGATGCATCGACCCAGGTCCGTTAGCGGGCAGGGACGCTCCTGGCGCACGTGTCGGGACCCCCGTAAGTAGCTCCCCCGCCGCTCTCCACCCCGTGACCCTCCAAACGTAGGTCGTTGATGGTGAGGCTGCTCCCTTCCGGGCCTGACCCGGTTTCCAGTTCGAACGGTTTCGGCCATCCTTCCGGATGGATTCTGCCGACCGCCCACCTCAGAGGACAAGGCTTCACTGTTGAGCAGGGGCTCTTGGGGACCCCGGTCGCCGCGTCAGGGGTTCGGCCGCGCTGTAGACTACGCGAACGGGGACGCCTAACCCCCGCCTAGTCCCTGCCTATCGCCGGACCTTGGGTCGCCCGACCTCCGAGGAGGCCGGATGGCCGCCGACACATGCCCCCTTCAAAGCCGTTGGGTTCAGGCGAAGCGGATCTTGGACTTGTACAACTGGCGCTTAACATGCCATGGGACGTTGCCCACGAGGTTCTGTCCTCCGATGTCGGCGACGGCGTAGTGGTGGCCGACGCTGACGATGATGCCCTTGACGCTGGGGCGGTAATCCTTCATGGATTCTGGGTGCAGGATGTTGTGCGCCACGACGGGCGCTTGCAGTTCTGCGGTTTGGGCCAGTTTGGGGACGTTCCAGGCGCGGGGGAAGTCGGCGGCGTCGCCGAGCACGAAGATGTCGTCGCGGTCGCCACTTTGGAGCGTGGGTCGGACGGTGGGGTCGACGCCCTCGATGCGGCGGGGTTTGGCGCCGGCGCACCAGAAGATGACGTCGGCGGGAACGGTTTCGTCGCCGATGAGCACTTTGCCGGCTTCAACGCCGGTGATGCGGACGTTGGCGCGGACCTTCATGCCGAGGCGGTCGAGGCCTTGGTGGACGCCATCGCGGAAGGCATCGTCTTGGTGGGGGAAGATCAGTTCGCCGGCGTCCAGGAGCGTGATGTCGTGGCGGAAATCGAGGCGGTTGAGCAGTTCAGCGGCTTCGCCTGCCACTTCGACGCCGGTGAAGCTGGCCCCGATGACGGCGACGCGGATGGGGCGGCCGGCCACGTCCACGGCGGCGGTCTTGAGGGCTGCATTGGCCAGGAGTGCGTCCTTGACTGAGTAGAAGCTGAAGGTGTGTTCGCGCACACCGGGCAGGCCGAAGTCGTTGGGCTCGGCGCCGATGGCCACGACGAGCTTGTCGAAGGGCAGCTTGTCTCCACTGGCCAACAGGAGGTGGTTGCCCTCGACGGCCACTGCCTTGTCATGGACGTGGGTTGCGCTGGGGCAGATTTCTCGCAGCGGCTTGGTGACGTCCCGGGGCAACTGCCGTTCGCTCACCATTTCATGGATGAGGGGGAGGTAGACGAAACGGTCGCCGGGGCTGACGATGGTGACGTCAGCTTTCCCTTCGAGTGCTTTCGCTGTGCGGATGGCTGCAAAGCCGGCGCCTGCGATGACCACCTTGGGCCTCATCGAAGCGCGCGACGACTGGGGCTCGGATAAGGGTCTTGTGCCGCATTTGGACTGGCAGGCCATGGATCGCGCCGCCTTGGATGCACTGCATGCCCGCATTCGTGCCTGCATCGATTGTCGCTTGGGCGAGACGCGAATCCAAGCCGTTCCTGGGGAAGGTGCAGGCGTGTTCGGGCATCAACCCGAAGGCGGGGTCTTGGATGTCGGCGCCACGCCGTGGTCTGGCGTCATGCTCGTGGGCGAAGCGCCCGGGCGCAATGAGGACGAAACGGGGCGGCCGTTCTGTGGTGCTGCCGGCAAAAACCTTGATTTGGGTCTCGCAGCGGCTGGGATTCCCCGGGCAGAGGTCTTCGTGACGAGCATCAACAAATGCCGCCCTCCCAAGAACCGCGATCCCAAGCCGGATGAGAAGGCGGCTTGCACGCCCTATCTCTTGGAGCAAATTGAGGCCCTGGCACCCAAGGTGTTGGTTGCCTTGGGTCGGCATGGCTTGTCCGGCTTGGTCGATGCGCCGCCCAAGACGTTTGGCGATGTCCGGGGGCGGTTCATGGACGGCCCTGGCGGCGTGCCCGTGTTCTGCAGTCTGCACCCCGCTGCAATCATCTACCGTCAGACATGGCGCGAGACGTACCTTGATGATTGGGCGTGGCTGGGTCGATGGGTGTCGGACGGCGCCAAGGTGTCTGACATCCCGACGGAGCGTCAGACGCCGTCTGTCTGACACGTGGTTTCACGGGCCTCTCTGGTTTCCTTCAAGTGTCCGGGGGGTGTCTGACATCATCCGGAAGACCTCCATTGCATGTGGAACTCCATGTGCAATGATGCTGTCTGACACCTGTTGTTTCCTCCGCAACAGGAGAAATCGGGCCTCTTGACGGGCAATTCTGGGTGAATCATTATATACCCAAGCCCAAATGGCAGTGTCAGACAAAGTCGGACGATGTTGCCCGAATGGTGCAACACGCCGGCCAAGTCTGGCCCGAAACGTCGGACACGTGCCGACACGGGTCACATGCCCGAAGTGATCGATATGGCGCAATCTGAACGTGTCACCATCCGCCTCCCGAAGCCCGTCATCGACAACGTCGATGCCATGGTCAGCCTGGGGCAGTACGCGACGCGCACGGAAGTGGTCCGCGCCGCCCTCCGACTCTTCTTTGAGAAGGAAGGCAGCAAGGCCACCAAAGTCATCGAGAGCGAGAAGGGCATGCAGGAACTCAAACAGATGGCCGCGCAGATGCAGGCCATGCAGCAGAAAATGGCTGGCCTCGGCCTGTTTGACGACCTATGACGCTCCTTGCTTCACAGAGCAGGGGATGGGATGCCGCCCAACCGTCCTCCCACGGTTTGGCAAAGGGGTTCGTGTCCTCCCACACGAACCCGCAAAGGGGCCCCGGGGTGCGCGACGCCCCGGGGTTCTCCAGCACCGGCCTCGTGCCGGCAAGTCGCAACAACAAGGAGGAGTGACATGCAGAGTCTGATCGGAGCCGCTGTCGGCTACACACAAGAAAACGAACTGAAGGAAGCTGAATCCTTTGGTGAGCCCAAGATCGTCATCGTCGGTTGCGGCGGTGCCGGTGGAAACACGGTCAACCGCCTCCACGCCATCGGCGTGAAGGGCGCAGAGACCATTGCAATCAACACGGACAAGCAAGCCTTGGACCTTGTCGAAGCCGACAAGAAGCTCCTGGTTGGCAAGTCCATCACCCGCGGCCTCGGCGCCGGCGGCTACCCCGAAGTGGCCGAACGCTGCGCCGAACAAGCCCGCGGCAAACTCGAAGAAATGCTGCGCGGCGCCGACCTGGTGTTCATCACCGCCGGCATGGGTGGCGGCACCGGTACCGGTACGGCCCCCGTCGTGGCGGACATCGCCAAGAAGCACGGCGCCATCGTCGTCGGCATGGTTTCCACGCCCTTCAACGTGGAGCGCGCCCGCATCCTCAAGGGTGACAACGGCCTGCAGAAGCTCCGCTCCAAAGCGGACAGCGTCATTGTCCTGGACAACAACCGCCTGCTCCAATACGTCCCCAACCTGCCCATCGACCAAGCCTTCTCGGTCATGGACCAACTCATCGCCGAGACCGTCAAGGGCATCAGCGAAACCATCACCACCCCGAGCCTGATCAACCTCGACTACGCGGATGTCAAGGCCATCATGGGCGAAGGCGGCGTCGCCGTCATGCTCTGGGGCGAGGCCAAGACTGCCGACGGTGCCAGCGCCGTCGTCAACGAGGCTCTGAACCACCCGCTGCTCGACGTGGACTACCGCGGCGCCACCGGTGCCCTGGTTCACATCACTGGCGGCCCGGACCTGACCCTGAAGCACGCTGAAGAAGTGGCCGAGAACCTCACCTACGAGCTCGACAGCCACGCCAACGTCATCTGGGGCGCCCGCGTGACCCCTGAATTCGAAGGCCGCATCCGTGTCATGACCGTCATGACCGGCATCAGCCAAATCGACAACACCCCCGCCGAGCCCCAGGCCGTCAAGTTCGAACAGCGCAAGCCGGAGACCAACTACGCTCCGGAGCGCCCCAAGAGCATGGCCCACAGCCGCCCCACCCCGGGCGGTGCCGTCGGCGGCATCGACTTCGTCGAATAAACTCAGACCGACGATTGCATCCCGTCCGGTCCCTCTTCCTCCTCCCACGATCAGCACTCCCACCGCCGCCTGGCCGGGCTCCTCCCAGTATCCGGCACTCCCACAGGCGCGACGCCCCGGGGCAGACTCCCACTGCCCCGGGGTCCTCCCTTTGAATGGGGTGCAGCGCGAACTTCGACCTACGCTGCGCGCTACCTAGCTTTCCAATCACATGCCTTGCAAGTGGCCCCGCTTGTGGGCTCCCCACATGACGGACAAGCGGTCATGTCCGGTTGCACCAGGCCGCCCAGGGCCGGTTTGACCTTGTCTTGGAATGCAAGGATTCGATGCCGCGTCCCAGGCTGGTCGGCTTCCAGGCCCAGCAAGACGTCACGCATGGCAAACCGGTTGGCTCGTGCGGCATAGGGGCACTCCGCCTCATCGTGCAGGGGGAGCCCTTCTAGGAGCGCATACAAGAGGACTTCCTTCTCGGGCAGCGTGCGCAGAGGCAGGATTCTGCGCACCAAGCCCGGTTGAGGTTCCTGATGCGGCGCGAGTCGAGCCAAGCGCTCCGGGTCACCGTTGAGGACATTCATTAGAATCGTCTGGGCCATGTCGTCTAGGTTGTGGCCGGTGGCAATGGCCCGCGCGCCCAAATCGCGTGCGACTTGGTTCATGCCCATGCGCCGAAACACGCCGCAGGGTCCGCAAGCACGCTTGGTCGGATCGTCGCCGACGAAGCCATCCATGTCGTATCCCGCCAATTCTTGGATGGAA
Organism: Thermoplasmatota archaeon; assembly: GCA_049617695.1. Classification (GTDB taxonomy): domain Archaea; phylum Thermoplasmatota; class E2; order JACPAO01; family JAHFTW01; genus JBFKXH01. Next base: position 8,223 of record JBMZJT010000040.1, read on the forward strand.
GCCGTATGCCAAGGAATGTCACGCTCTTGGGTGACCTGCTTGCAGATTTCCAGGGCCGATTCCCGGTAGCCGGCGATGCCTTCATCGACGCTGACCGCGGCCAATTCCAATTTGGGGTTGGTCGCCACGATTTTGTGCAACAGATGCAGGCATGCGACGCTGTCCTTTCCGCCACTGAGGGCGACCGCGGTCAAGCCATCCGGAAGGCGGCCTTGCTGGGCCAATTCCAGCTTGGCGCGCTTCTCGAAACTGTGCACGAAATGATCGCCGCACAAGTGCTGGCCGCTGTAGCGAAGATGCGTCACCGCAGGTTGACGGCACTTGCTGCACGTGGCCACGGCGGCGCGACGACGGCCCGGGCTTAGGTTTTGGCCAGGGGTTCGAGGAGCCGTTGGGCGCGGTCCGCGAGTTCCTCGGCGTCTGGTCCGGGGCGGACAATGAATTCAATGCTCAAGTCAAAGCTCTGCACCCGGCTGGCCAAGTAGTGCATGAATCGATCGACGTCATTGGCGTCGTTGTACATGCGCAACGTGTTCAGGCAGCACACCATGATGTGGGCTTGGCCGACGTGTCTTGCCACGCGTTCTGCTCGCATCCCAATCAATTCCAGCATGGTCGGGCTGCCGACGAACGTCGTTTGGTTCAATTCCTCGGCCTTGGCCCGAGGGGTGATGGCGTCGACGACATGCAATCGCTCGGCTTGCGCGCCTCCACCTTCCAACAGGGGCCGGAGGCTCCGGGCGGGGAGGTTGGTCGTGACGAACACGACGTCGCGGCCCTGTTCTTGCTCGGACTGGATGCGCGCAGCGATGGCCTGTTGCAAATCGCCGTCAAGCTTCGCCAAGCGGACGCTCAGCGGGGACACCACCCGACCAACATCTAACGTTCAAGCGTGACCGCTCAAAGGCTTTCCGGGGTGGCCCGGCCATGTCGATGTGCGGCCGCCGTTTGGACGACTTAGAGCAGGCCAGCTTTCTGGAGCGTCAGCAGATCCTCAGTGGACAGCTTCTCACCCGCCTTGAAGCGCTCGAACACTTCGTCCGCCGCCGCTTCGGCTTGCTTGGCATTGATTTGCATGCCGCCGGGCTTGCCGCCCATCTGATCCTCGATCTCGTGGATCTGGTTGACGTACTCGATGTACGCCTTGTGAATCTTGTCGGCTTCCATCTTGGAAACGACGAACTTTTCCTGGAGCTTGTCAGCGATCTTGCGCAGCTTGTCGGACTCCTTGTAGAGCTTGATCATGGCATCGTGTTCGCCCTGGGCCTTTTCGGCCAGTTCGGCGACCTTGCCATGTTCCTTCTCGGCCTTTTCCTTGAGCTGGTCTGCCTTCTCGATGGCGGCCTTCAGTTCGGGGTCGGCCTTGAGGTCCTTCTCCTTCTGCTTCAGGAGCTTGCCGATTTCCTGGAGGCGCTCAATCAGGGCGCGTTCCTTGGCCGGCGTCATGACCGTGGTCATTTGCTGCATTTCGAGGCCACGGGCCTCCTTCTTCAAGCGAGCCGCGTTGATTTCGCCGCCGCCTTCGGGGTTGCGCTCGCGGCGCAGGCCGTCGGCGACCTTGTGGGCTTCATCCGCAATGCGGTTGGCCTCGTCGCGCACGTCCTTCTGGCGTCGGACGTTCTCGTTGAGCTCGTCGCGGCGCTTCTTGTGCTCGTTGGCCTCGTTGACCAAGCCGCGGACCTTCGCGTTGTACGTGTCGCGCTCTTCGGCGTGGGCGCGGGCTTCATCGTTGAGCCGGTCGCGCTCGGCGCGAAGGTTGTTCGCCTTCTGTTGCAGCTGGTTCTTCCGCTCCAGGGGCGGAAGAGACTCCAGGGTGTCTGTCACCATGATGTTCGGCGCCGACGAGACCACAATATAAGCCGTTTGCGGGGTCCGTCAGGAGAGCAACCATGCCTGCGGTAGGGCCACGCCGGCAAGCGTTAAGACCCGCAGCCGGGCATCGGCGCGCATGCACAAGGCCCTCCTGATGGTCGCCCTGTTCGCCACGGCCGCATTGGCCGGCTGCGCCAGCAGCAGCGAAGGCGACGAAGAACCCGTCTTCACGGAACCAACGTACACGCCGGGCAAGACCACGAACGTCACCGAACGTGTCGCCCTGCCCTTCAACACCACGGGCGCCTGGAGCCAGACCCTTCAACCCGGTGCCTACGAAATCATGGCGCCCATCAGCCAGTTCATCAACATCGAACTGCCCGTCACCGAAGGCGGCAGCGCCGCCCTTCCCACCGAGGAGCCCCTCGTGCACCTGGGTCTCTTCCTGCCCAACATCCCGGGCTGCGACTGGAACGCCGCCGACCTGCCGGAGACCTGCCACGTGCCGGTCATCGCCGACGCCGGCCCGTACTACGGTGAAAGCGACGTGGAAGCCGAAGAGCGCGGCAGCGGTCGCCTCGGTGAATTCCTGATC
>JBMZJT010000040.1:10639-16495 GCA_049617695.1 Thermoplasmatota archaeon
ATCAGCAACTTCGTGCCCCACGGCTACGCCGTCGCCCAAATCAGTGTCTTTGGCAGCGGCCGCAGCAACCACTGCTTCGACATGTTCGGCCTGTCCGAGCAACTCGGCGTCCACGGCGCCGTCGAATGGCTTGGTGGCCAGGCCTGGAGCAACGGCAACGTCGGCCTCATCGGCCGCAGCTACGACGGCAGCACTCCCTGGATGGCTGCCGCCCACGCCTCCGAAGGCTCCGCCCTGAAGACCATCGTGCCCATCAGCGGCCTGAGTGGTCTGCAAGACCTGGTCACCTGGAATGGCGCCAGCGAAACCCGCGTCGCCCTCTTCCAGAACGTCATCTACGCCACCTTCGGCCTCGAACCCGGCGCCGACCCAGAATTTGCCAACCAAATCGCCCGCCGCGCCACCTGCCCGGACTGGACCACCAGCACGGCCTGGGGCGCCGCCGGCTACCTCGAAGGCGACGGCGTCGTCGACGTGGAAGGCAGCTACTGGCAAGAGCGCAACATGGGCGACCGTGTCATCGAGAACTACCGCGGCAGCGTGTACATGATTCACGGCCTGCAAGACGACAACGTCGACCCGCACGCCGGCTGGATCCTGCACAAGATTCTCGAAGACGGCGGCTGGGAAACCAAGGGTCTCTACGGCCAATGGTACCACTCCTACCCGGACCGCCCCGGCGAGCACGGCGGCGCCAACCAAGAGCCCCGCAACTCCGTGCGCTACGACTGGGCCCAGGACTTGCTGGAATGGTTCGACCATTACCTCAAGGGCAGCAGCGAGAAGCCGGCGCTCATCGTCGAAGTGCAGGAACACAGCGGTGCCTGGCGCGTCGATGACAAGCTTCAGCCCAGCAACAGCCGCTTCGACGAACTGCCCCTGAGCGGCGGCGACATCCAAGTCACCCCCGCAGCCGGTGGCACCGTTGCACTGGGACCGTTTGACGAAGACCTCGTCATGGGCGGCCTGAGCACCCTGAAGCTCTCCGTGACGCCCCTGGGCCCCGGCGGTCAAATCTTCGTGAACTTGATCAACATGGAAACCGGCGAAGACTTCGGTCTCTCCTACGGCGTCATGGAACTGCGCCACGCGACCGGCCAATTCGCTCCGGTCGTCCCCGGCCAAACCATGGACATCGAGATTCCGATTCAGTACTTCTCGGACGTCCTGCCGGCCGGCGACCGCCTCGGTGTCGTGCTGAGCGCCACGGGCAACAACTACCTGCCCAGCCCGGTCGTGACTCCGGTCACGGTGCACGCTGACGCCAGCAGCCTGAGCCTCAGCGTCGTCGAGCCGGAAGCCAGCGACTACTTCCTCGCGCCCGAGTGGCTCCTGGAAGAATAAGGCCACAAGCGTCAAGTCCCGCAGTCGGCCCTGCGCCGGTATGCAGCGGATGCTCATCGCCAGCCTCCTGGTCCTGACGGCCCTGGCCGGCTGCGCGGACAACGACGACCAACCCACCACCGAGCCTGAGCCGGCCGTCGGCAACGCCATCACGCCGGTCGCCCAGCGGTTCCAACTGCCGTTTGACACCAGCGGCCCGTACAGTTACACCCTGGAGTCTGGTGCCTTTGAGATCCTCCCCGGCGTCGGCCACACCTTGAGCGTCGCCATGCCGCTGGGCACGGGTTTGCCCAACGCCGACGTCCACATGGGTCTCTTCTTCCCGGACAACGGCTGCGATTGGGCCAGCCTCATGGGCGTCGACCCGGCGCCGGAGGCCAGCCTCCCGGTCATGCCCGAATTGACCGAGGCCGACCTGGATCCCTGCCGCCTGCCCGTGGTCACGGACATCGGCCCCTACTACGGCGAAGAACTCCTGGGCGACCTTCATGCCACGGAGCCTGGCAACCGCCTCGGCGGTTTCCTCATTGAGAATCTGGTGCCTCACGGCTACATCGTGGCCCAAGTCAGTGTGACTGGCACCGGCGACAGCACTGGCTGCATGGACCTCATGGGCCCGGTCGAACAAGCCGGCGTCCAGGAAGCCGTCCGCTACCTCGGCGACGCGGCATTCAGCAACGGCGCAGTCGCAGCGATTGGCCGCAGCTACGACGGCAGCACGCCCTTCGAAGCCGCCATGGCCGGCGACTTGCCGCAACTCAAGAGCATCGTGCCCATCAGTGGTCTCTACGGTCAACTCGACTTGATGTGGCGCAACGGCAGCGTCGAATTCCGCGGCCCCGGCGTCCTCTGGGGCCTCTACTACGCCTTCACGTACACGGGCCAAGAAGGTCCGGTCCTAGGCGGCGACACGGATGCGGCCGTCCTCCAAGGCCGCCAAATCGCCGAGAACCTGGTCTGCACGGATACCCAAACCGGCGCCGCCCAAGCCGCCATTGCCTACCTCTACGGCGGCGACCCCGTGCCCGGTGAAGTGGACAGCTACTGGGACGAGCGCTCCTTCAAGGACGAAGTGCTGCAAAACTACCAAGGCAGCGTCTACTTCATCCACGGCATGCAGGACTGGAACGTCGACCCACACATGGCATTCCCGTTCTACAATGAACTGGAAGCCCGCGGCCTCGACGTCAAGGGCCTGTTTGGCCAATGGGGTCACCACTACCCGGACCGCCTCGCCGAGCACCCCGACAACATTCGCTGGGACTGGGCGCAGGATCTGCTGGAATGGTTCGACCATTACCTGAAGGGAACTGGCGCCCAACCGGAACTGCACGTGGAAATCGAAGACGACGCCAACCACTGGCGCATCGAAGAGGCCTGGCCGGCACCCGACACCCACTGGCAGATCATCGGCATGGATGACATGACCCAAACCAGTGGCACCGGGCAACGCATCTACGGCGTCTACGACCCCGTGCTTGGACAAATGGCCCCCGGCGCCAGCACCCTGACCTACAGCCTCGGCGCCCTGAGCGACCAAGACGTCACCATCAGTGGCTTGCCCCTGTTCCACGTCCAAGTCACGCCTGACGGCCCCGGCGGCCAAGTCTACGCGGAACTGCGCGACGCCACCGACGACCGCCGCATCGCCCACGCCATCATGGATCTGCGTTACGCCGACGGCGGCCAGAACTTCCAGCCCGTGATTCCGCAAACGCCCCTCACGGCGTACATGGAATTCTTCCCCGTGGATGCCTACCTTCCGGCGGGCCACGAACTGGAACTGTACATCGCCAGCAGCGGCCGGGACTACATGCCCAGCGCCGTCAACACGCCCGTGACCATCGATGCCAGCGGCGCCAGCGAACTGAAGATTCCCTTCGTCGTGCGCGACGCCGGCGACTGGTTCCAGCCGCCTGGATGGGACGGAATCGACAACCGCGGCGCCATGACGGCCTGAACCGCCGGCTCCGATACCTTCAAACCCGCGCCCCCGTCGCGCGCCCTAGCGCATGCTGGATGATGAGACCGTCAAGCGCATTCTTCGTACCTACCACGACTCCACAGTGGACGAGGAAGGCAGCCCGGTCCCCTTGATGATCCTCCACGGACTTCGCGAAGAGATCACCATCCGGCCGCACATCGAGCTGCCCAGTGCGTACCACATGGCGCACTACTTGCACGACTTCATCACGGACAAGACCATCGCCATCACGGTCTGCGGTCGCTTCTACAAGCAGATCGGCGAGACGGTGTTCCAAGGCACCATCTTGTACCACGTGGACCGCATTGGCAGCCACTTGATTCGTGGCATCAACGCCGAGGACACGCGCTACCACGTGCTCGATGACAGTCCGTACTGGAACAAGTTCCCGTACGAATTCGACGAGGGCCCCATCGAACCGGACATGCCCATTGGCTTCCACCCTGGCCCTGGTCAGACGTGGGTCGAGGATGAGGACGAGTTCGACGACGATCTCGAGGACTCCTAGAGAAGCGGCCCGCGCCTCCGACGACTTCATCATGCTGGGATGCTGGCGCAGCTTGTGCAGCCCCTCCTGCGCGCCGACGACCTGCACTTGAGCTACGGTCCCCATCAGATCCTGCGTAGCGCCGGCTTCCTGATTCATCCCGGCGACAAGATCGCGCTCGTGGGGCCCAATGGCGCCGGCAAGACGACGCTGTTCAAGATCCTGGCTGGCAAACTCAAGCCGGATCTCGGCGACATGGAGGCCAAACCCAACCTGCGCGTCGCATACTTGCCGCAAGTCCCGGACCTGCCGCCTGAAACGAAAGTCGCCGAACTTCTGGCGGCTCCCACGGCCGTCGCCGAGGCCCTGGAACGTGAGTGTGCCGAGCTGGAGGCCTGGATGGGCGAACCGGACGCCTGGGATCAACCCGATGCCCAGGAGAAAATGGCGCGCTACTCGGATCTACAAGGGCAATTGGCCACGGAGCGAGCCAAGGGCGACGCCACCAGCAATCCCCTGTTGAATGAACTCGGTGTCCCCGAAGAGGTCCTCGACGCGACATTCGGCGAATTGTCTGGTGGCGAACGCAGCAAGGTCCTCTTGTGCAAGGCGCTCACGGCGGCCAAGGAAACCGATCTGCTGCTGCTGGACGAACCGACCAACCACATGGACATCCAGACCGTCGAATTCATCGAGCAGTACCTCCTGGACCTGAAAGCCGCCGTCGTCGTCGCCGCCCATGACGAATACCTCCTGGACAACGTCGCCACGCGTGTCTTCGAAGTGGACCACAAACAAGTCTTCGCATACCAAGGCAACTACACCTCCTACCGCGGCCAACGCGCCGCCTACGCCCAAGCGCTCCAAGCCAAGAAGCGCCGCGACTTCAACGAAGTCAAGCGACAACTGGCCATCATTGAGCAACTCAAGTCGCGCAATCGCTTCGACTCCCAAGTCAAGAGCCGCAAGACGCGCCTCTCGAAGCAGGACCAAGGAGAGGGGCCGAGCCTCCCGTCCGATCGCAAGGGATTCAAGTTGTTCCTCGACGCCGAAGGCGTCCCCCAAGAAGTCCTGGAAGTCGAAGGCATCAGCAAGGCCTTCGAAGGACGCAAACTCTTCTCCGGCACAAGTTTCGAAGTGGAGGGCCATGACAAGATTGGTATCATCGGACCCAACGGATGCGGCAAATCGACACTGCTGAAGGTCCTGCTCGAGCAAATCGAGCCCGATGAGGGCGAACTCAAATGGGGCAAGAAAACCCGTGTCGGCTACTTCGACCAGCACCACGCCAATTTGGATCCCAAACGGGAACTGATTGACGAAGTGCGCAGCCTCCGCGACCCCCCGCCGCCCGACGAATGGACGCGTGGCCTCCTGGGGCGCTTCAAATTCAGTGGTGACGACGTCTTCAAGCGCGTCGAACAACTCAGTGGCGGCGAACGCGCGCGTCTGGCCCTCTGCAAGTTCATCGCGCAGAAGCACAACGTCCTCATTCTCGACGAGCCGACGAATCACTTGGACATGGAGTCCCAGCGCATTGTCACAAGTGCCTTGCAATCCTACGAGGGCAGCATCCTCGTCGTGAGCCACGACCGTGCCTTCTTGGACAAGGTCTGCAACCGCATCGCCGTCTTCGCCCACGGCCGCGTCGGCGTCTTCAAAGGCAACTTCAGCGAAGCGTGGACCAGCAAGCAACTCGTCAAATTTACCCAGGTTGGCGTGCAAGGCCAATACCGGGTCCACAAGGCATTCAGGGACTGGGAGAAGGACACACGCTACCACCAAGGCGACACCATTGAGGTCACCGGCATGGAGACGCAGGCGTTCCGGCGGATGCTGCGTCAGGCGGAAGCCAACGGCTGGATCACGTTCGAAGAAGCTGAAGCCTGAATCCGGCCCGCATCATCCGCCTCCGAACGCAAACGCCCACGTTTGCATTCGGGGCGCGGCGTTCGGCTGCGCCGAAGCCACGCATGGCGCTGGATGCGCCAGCAAGTAGTCCCGCCCGGATTCAGAACGCAAACGCCCACGTTTGCATTCG
>JBMZJT010000041.1:0-2865 GCA_049617695.1 Thermoplasmatota archaeon
GGAGCACTTCGAGGAGCGCGTCATCACCGAAGTCTTCGAATTCACGGAAACGGACGTCCGGGACATCATGACGCCCCGCGAACGGGTCCAATACATCACCAAGGATGCCTCCATGCGGACCGCCCTCGAATTGTCCGCCAAGACCGGCCACAGCCGCTTGCCCGTCGTGGACGGCGATTTCGACCATGTCCTTGGCTTCGTCCACGTCAAGGACCTGCTGCGCTTCAGTGACGACGAACTCGCCACGGAACCCGTCACGGACATCCTGCGCGGCGTCCTGTTCACCCAGTTCGACACGCACAGTGACAAGGTCCTGGTGCGGATGCAACGCGAGCACAAGTTGATGGCGATCATTCAGAGCCAAGAAGGCAAGAACATCGGCATCGCGACCGCTGAAGACTTGCTGGAAGAGCTCGTCGGTGAGATCACGGACGAATTCGACGGACGCTGATTACCACGCCACGGTCGCTGCCGCGGGCCAACGCTGCAAGCTGGCGTAGTAGGGATTGTCTTCATCCCGCCGCACGAAGGCCCGGCTGCCAATCAGGACCAACAAATCCTGGGCCCGGGTGAGACTCACATTGAGGCGCCGGTGATCTTCGTGGGGCTTCCCAGGCCGCCGGCTGGTCAGGTCATAGATGATGGCGCGGCGCTCGTTGCCTTGGAAGGCATCCACGGTGCTCGCCGTGATGCGCGACAGCACATGCGCCTTCTTGTGGGCCGCCGCTGCCTCGACGAATGCGTTGGCCTGCGCCTTGAAGGGACTGATGAAGCCGATTTCCTCAGGAGGCAAGCCGTCTTCCATCATTTCCAGGGCGACGGTCATGGCAATCTCGAGGTGTTCCCGGTTGACGCGGCTTGATCCGACGCGTTCGTCTCGCGCCTTGGTATGTACCCAGACGACGGGGCCGGCGCCGCGCCAAGACAAGGCCTTGCGTTCGCCTTGGGTCGCCACGCGTCCATCATAGACGGCGTCGTTGCTCCATTGATAGACATCGGGGTGGCTGCGAAACTGTTCATCCAACATCACGGACAAGTCCGGGCGCAACAATTGCAGCACCTCGAAGTGGCTGCGCTTGTAATGCACGTCATTGCGGTATGACCAGGCCCGGATGATCGGCGGGAGCTGAAGCGGGTCGCCCACCAGAACCAGCCGTTTGCCCGCAGCGCGTGCGATTGCCAACTTGGGGTATGCATTCATGCCGGCCTCGTCCACGATGACGTGGTCGAATTGCTCGAGGGGCTGGTCCATGTTGTCGATGTGGACGAAGGCGCAGGCCAGTGCGTCGAGGGTCATGCCCACGACGGGTCGATGCTCGAAGACACTCCGAAACAGGGGGAGGCTTTCTTCGTCTTCTGGGTCCATGTGGAACTTTCCGATGGGCTTGTTCCATGGGAGCAAATCGGCTGCCACATTGCCACTGTCGCCCAAGCGCACGATGCTGCCGGCCAAGCGGCGGTCACCCTTGACCGCCTTGCGCAGGGCATTGTCAATGGCGACGTGGGTGTGGCTGCACACGAGCACCGTTTCGCCGCGGGCGACGGCCTCCGAAATGAATCGTGCAATGACGAAGGTCTTGCCCGTTCCCGGCGGTCCCTGAATCAGGACCGTGCCATTGACGGGGTTGCCCAGCGCCAGGGCGAGCGCGTCGGCTTGCTTGGGTCGAAGTCCCTTGGGTGCGACTGGTTTGGGTTGCACCTTGGGCAACCGATTGGGGGCCAACAATTCGTCGCCGCCTTGGCGCGTGACGACGAGGAATGCCTTCAGGAGATTCCGGTAGAGCGTGGCGTTTGTCTGGGGCTCCAAGATGACTTGGTGGCCTCGCGGCGCATTGGCCCAAGCCGGGTCCTCTACGTCCAAATCGAGCACCGGTCCGCCCTTCTTCTTCACACGGACCATCGTCTGGTTGTCCTCGGACACTTTCTGATCTGCGTGGCGGCCCTCCAACCGGCTGCCCTCGACCAGCCAACGGGGGTCGCCCTGCATGATTTGGACTCGCACTTCGCTGCCATGTTGGCTGCGCTGGGCCGATTCAATGGTGCAGGTCAGGACCTTTTCGGGGTCCTTGGATTCCTCTTCCTCCACGCTGATTTCCTCGCGCAGGGCGCGCATGTGGTCGCCGAGGGTCGGCACGCGGGGGTCAACGAGGGGGCGGCTCTGAAGTCGATGGCATTGGGTGCAGTACGTGACGTGGTTGGGTCCGAATTGGGTCCAACCCTGCTCGCCGCCACAGGTGCACGCCATCCCGGGACGGCCGAGACGGGTGCCCCTCAAAGGGACGACGGTCCGGCCGCATCGGCCTTGCAGCAGACCTTATCCACAAAGCGCCGGCTGGCCCCACATGCGACGCCTTGCGTTCCTGTTGACGGCCCTGTTCATCCTGCCCGGCGTGGCTGCGGAATTTGGCCACGAAGATGCCGGCTGGCCCGTCGGCGAGGATGGACTGCGCCATGATCCATTGGAGCGCTTCGCCCCGGATGCCTTGGCTGCGTTGCAGCAACGTGCCATGGAGGATTTGTCGGATGCACAGCGGGCTGCTTTGCAACTCCACGACGCGCCCCTGGGTCCCATCAACCAAGTCGGTCCCGCCACCGTGTATCCGTACTACCCCATCGTCGTGGCGGAAGTGCAGCGGTTGGCCGAACTCCATCCGGAAGTCGTCCGCCTCCACTCCGCAGGCAAGTCGACGGCAGGACTGGACCTGTGGATGCTAGAGATTGGCAACTTCGCCGACGAAGCCCGCGCCGACTTCTTGCCCTTCGAGCAACGCGAAGTCGTCTGGATCGACGGCGGCACGCACAGCAACGAGTACAGTGGTGTCTACTTCGTCCTCGCCGTGGCCCAGTACCTCATTGAATCCTATG
>JBMZJT010000041.1:2875-15971 GCA_049617695.1 Thermoplasmatota archaeon
CGACTTCGCCACCTGGGTCGTGGACAATCGCCACACCTGGATCATGCCCATGGTCAACCCTGACGGGAGCCACATCATGGGCCGCATGAATGCGCAAGGCGTCAACATCAACCGCAATTACCCCGTCATTTGGGGCGGCGAAGGCACGGACATTCTCCTGAACAATCCAGGCCCCAGTCCCGGCAGCGAAATCGAGACGCAGATCAACATCGAGTGGTTCAACATCACCCGGCCCGACTACTACGCCTCCATCCACTGCTGCGGCAACCTGTGGCTGTTCCCCTACGGCGAAGACGGCTACGACCCCGCCGACGTCGACATGATGAACGACGTCTGCGCCCAAGCATTCCCCCAGGAAATCCAAGACGCCTGCGGGCCGATTTGGAGCACCATCTATCCGGCAAGCGGCAGCAGCGTCGACACGGCGTACGAATACACGGGCGCCGTCAGTTTCGGCTTCGAGATGAGTGGCCGCAGCAACCTGGCCGGGCCTTGGGGCGAACCTGTGACGTTTGCGGAGGTCTTTGATCAGGAACGCGAAAGTTGGCAGGGCATCCGCCACGCCTTCGAGCAAGTGCACCGCTACGGCGCCTACCTGGACATTGAGAACATCGAGGCCAACGGCCAAGGCCTCGATATCACCCTGCGCAACACCGGCATGGGCAACAGCAGCGCGGGCTCGCTGCGCTACATCGGCGCGGCAACCTTCGGTGAGGTCGACTTGCCCGTCATTCCCGTCAACGGCACCGCCACGGTGTTCGTCAACGGCGACGCCGGCGGCGGCGAGAACCAAATCGTGCTCGAGTACAACAAGCGTATCTGGCACACGAGCAATGTCCGCGAAGCGGCGGTGCCTGTGCTGGCCTACGATCGCGTCGGCACGGAATTCTCCAATGGCACCTGGTTGGTTCCCGTCAATGCCAACGCCGACGCGCCCGCTGACGGCCTCGACGTGCCGACACTGCCGATGGGGCTGCTCGTCGCGGGTCTGGCGTTGATCGCCTGGCGCCGCCGCTAGTCAAACAGCCGCGCCAAATCAGCATCCGGCTCACGCAGGCTGCAGGAACCAATGCTGAATGGCACGCGGGCCGTGTCCACCGCCGGGACGTCGAGTTCATGGCCACGCCACGTGATGATGTCGCCAAACTCGAAGGCGCTGGCATCGGATTCCGTGAGCAGCGCCAAGCGTTCCTCGTCGTTGAGGTGGCCGCCATCACAGAAGCGCAGCGCCGCGACGAGTCCTAGAAATCCCATGGTGTTCTGTTCGAATCCTTCGCAGAGCGGATGGTGCAGTCCCTGCGTCGCCTTGAGGGGAAGTGCCCGTTCGTCGACGAGGGGCAGCAACTTCGCGACGGTTTCCGGCCGCAGCGCTGTGGGGCCCCATGCGCGGAACTTCAGGCCCACGGGATGTAGTTCCACGTCGGCGTTGAGGCCATCGTACATGGCCATCAAGTCATCCATGCGCTTGTTCCACGTCGCATCGTCCCACTTGGGCTCGATGTAGAGGTCGATGCTCCCGCGGCTCAGGTAGCGAAGCGCCGTGATCCGCCCAACGGCGGTGCCAAGCGCCATGCCGGGGCTGAAGTGGGCTTCGATGGCCGTAACGACGCGTGGCGGGCTGGCCGTGGCGCCATCCGTGTTCCATTCCTGGGCTTCCCGCAGCACATCGGCGGCTTGGTCCAGGTCGACGCCGACGAGGCACACATGCAAGGGTCGGTCGAATCCGGCAGCTGCGAGGCTTTCATCGCTGATCTTGCGCCATTCTTCCGGGGTCAAGACCAGGTCGTTTTGGAGCAGATCGGGTCGCTTCAGGGCTTCCGGGAGTTCCGCCGCTTCTGTGACGGCGTCCTCGAAGGAAAGGGCCGCCGGGGGGAACATGCCGGCATGGTCGAACAGTTGATGGGTCAGGGTGTCGAGCATCACGGCTTGTAGGGTTGGACAGTTTGTTCGATGGGGCCAAAGACGCTCTTGCCATCCTGGCGCACGTCGATTTTGACGGTTTCGCCAAAGCGCAGGAACGGCGTCTCGGGGGCGCCCTTCTCGATGGTTTCGAGCATGCGCACTTCGGCGATGCAGCTTGCGCCGCGGCTGGTGTCTTCGTTGCTGACGGTGCCACTGCCCAGGACGGTGCCTGCCGGCAGGGGGCGGGTCTTGGCGGCGTGCTCGATGAGTTCGTGGAAGCCGAAGTACATCTCGGGGCCGGCATCGGGGTCGCCGTGGAAGTTGCCGTTGCGCCAGCTTTCCATCTTCAAGTGGACGCGGCCATCCTTCCAGGCCTCGCCGATTTCGTCCGGGGTGACGGCGAAGGGCGCGAAGTGGCTCGGGGGCTTGCCATGGAAGAAGCCGAAGCCGGCCTTGAGCTCACGGGGAATCAGGTTGCGCAGGCTGACGTCGTTCATGGCAACAAGGAGCTTGATGTGCTGCTCGGCGTCGGCCGCCTTGCAGGCCTTTGGAACGTCCCCGAGGATAACGCCCACTTCGGCTTCGAGGTCGATGCCAAAGTCTTCGGATTCGACTTCGATGGGCTCGTGGGGGCCCAGCATCGGGTCGGCCGCACCTTGGTACATGAGCGGCACTTCGCGCAGATCTTCCGGGGGTTCGGCGCCGCGGGCCTTGCGCACGAGGACGATGTGTTGGACGTAGGCGCTGCCGTCGATCCAGCAGGTGCTGCGGGGCAGGGGGGCCATCCAGTCGATGCCCGCCATGCCGAGGGTTTGGTCTTCGGGCCAGCTGCCGTTCTTGAGTTGGGCGTCGATGCTGCGCAGTTGCGGTTCGATGGCGTCCCATTCTTGGATGGCTTCGAACATGGAGCGGGCGACGTCGTCGGGCACGACGGCGACGCGGCCTGCGTTGTCATCGACGACGACGAGCTTGCCGTCGCGTTGCTCCCAGGCATCCTTGGGTTCGGCCACACGCATGGTTGCGAGTTTCATGGGCGGCGCGACTGGCGCTTTGTGCAAGAGGGTTGCGCACCAACGGCTCCACAGGTTGCCAGGTTTCCCGTGAACGGGTTCACCGACCTCGAAGAAAATTCACCCACATGTTCGTCCGGATATCGAACATATCAAGTATGGTTCAATTTGATGGGTCTGCACCATGGAAGCCTGGGACCTCAACGATGAGGATGAGTTCGAACGCACGGTCCGCCAGGCCCAGCGCGCCTACCTCTGAACCATCGGGATGCACACATCCGCCTCCAGATCAGCCGCTGCGCGGTCAACTGCACAGGAAGTCGGGACAGGGCCTTCAAGAACCCCTTCCCAGTCGCCCCGTCGTGGATCCCCGCGCCGCCGTCGATGCCGTCCGGAACGCTGCCAAGCGCAGCACTGACCAGTTCCGCGATGGCCTCGGCATGATCGCAAGCGAGAACATTGTCAGCCCACGCGTCGCCGAGATGCTGGTCACGGACCTGCACGGCCGCTACGCCGAGGGCTTGCCGGGCAAGCGCTACTACCAAGGCTGTGGCCCCTTCGACGACATCGAAGCCCTCGGCATCGACCTCGCCCAGAAGGTCTTCGGCGCCCGATTTGCCAACATCCAATCCACCAGTGGTACCAACAGCAACATGGCGGCCCTCAAGGCCCTGACCAAGCCCGGCGACAACATCACCGCCGTGAGCCTCGCCGACGGCGGCCACATCAGTCACGCCCCCATGGGAGCCGTCGGCATGCGCGGCCTCAAGCTGCACACCTACCCGTGGATCGAAGCAGACATGCAGATCGACGTCGACGCCGCCGTCAAGATGATCCACGACGTCAAACCGAGCCTCGCCCTGTTTGGCCAATCCATGATCCTCTTCCCGACGCCCATGGATGAAGTCGCCGCGGCGGCCCACGACGTCGGCGCCCACGTCATGTACGATGGTGCCCACGTGCTCGGCCTCATCGCCGGCGGTCAATTCCAGGACCCGCTGCGCGAAGGCGCAGACGTCATGACGGGCAGCAGCCACAAGACCTTCCCTGGCCCCCAGGGTGGCTTCGTCCTGAGCGACTCCGAGGATGCCGCGATTCACAAGAAGCTCAACGGAGGCGTTTTCCCCGGCGTCTGCAGCAACTACCACCTGCATCACATGGCAGGCAAGGTCATCGCCCTGGCAGAATTCGAGGCATTTGGCAAGCAATACGCCGCCGACATCGTCGCCAACGCCCAGGCTTTCGGTGCTGCCTTGGCGGAACGTGGCTTCGATGTCCTGGCCGAAGAACGCGGCTTCACTCGTACCCATCAAGTCGTCACCCGCCACGGCGAAGCCGACAGCGCCGCCGGCGCAAAGGCCGCCCAAGACCTCGAGGATGCGGGCATCATCACCAACATGAACATGCTCCCGGGTGACACCAAGCCCCTGCGCCCCAGTGGCCTGCGCCTCGGCGTCCAAGAGCTGACTCGCGTTGGCATGGCCAAGGATCAAATGCAAGACGTGGCCCAATTCTACAAGCGCGTCCTGCTTGATGGCGAAGACACCGCTGCCGTGCGCCGTGATGTTGCCGCTTTCAAGGCCGACTTCCAAGCCGTGCGCTACTGCTTCAACGACGACAACCTCAGCGGCTACCCCTGGCACGACTTGCTGTGATCGCCATCACGGGCACCCCGGGCTGCGGCAAGACCACCTTGGCCGCCTTGCTCAGTGCCCATGGCTTCACCGTCACGGACGTCCACAGCCTCGCACGGCAGCACGATGCGGTGCTTGGCTACGACGACCTGGATGCGGCCAACGTCATCGATGTTGATGCGCTTCAGGACGTGCCCTGCGACGCGGACTTCATTGAAGGCCACATGGCGCACTTGCTGCCCGTGGATGGCATCTGGGTCATCCGCATCGATCCTGATGTCTTGGGTCGGCGATTGGCCAAACGGGGCTATACGGAGACGAAGATCGCCGAGAATCTCGAAGTAGAGGCCATGGATTTGATTCTGCAGGAATCCCTGGCGGCCGGCGTGCCCGTGATTCAACGAGACGGCACCCACCGAAGCCCGGAAGATTTGCTATCGTCGTTCGTCGAAGTGGATTCCACCGCATTGAAAAGCCACGACCTCGAAGTCGTCGACTGGAGCGACTGGCTCCTGGGTTGATCATGGTCCTTGACAAGCAACGCCACCGCCTCGATTGGTGGCTCGTCCCCCTCGCCAAAGCCTTGCGCAACGTCAACCCGAACGCCTTCACCTGGCTCAGCCTCGTGGCGGCCCTCGTCGGCGCGTGGGCGTTTTACACGGCCACGCCGCTCGATGCCAGTCTCCTGTGGCTTGGCTGGGGCATGGTCCTGGCCAACAGTGTGCTGGACCTTCTGGATGGCAAGGTCGCCCGCCTCACGGGCAAAATGAGCCCCAAAGGCGACTACCTGGACCATGCCATCGACCGTTTCAGCGACGCGTTGTTTCTCGGTGGCATCGCCCTCGGAGGCTGGGTGGATGTCCGTATCGGTTTCGCCGCCGTCGTCTTCACGCTCCTAACCAGCTACCTCGGCACGCAAGCCCAAGCCGTTGGCATTGGCCGCAACTATGGCGGTCTCCTGGGACGCGCCGACCGGATGGTCTTGCTCCTGGTCATCCCGGTCATCCAGGTCGCGACGGATGCGTCCTTCGCCATCGCCGGCTTTGACAACAACCTGCTTGGCTGGATGATGGTCTACATCGCTGCCATGGGCCTCATCACGACGGCCCAGCGATTCATCGGCGGCCTCGGCGCCTTTGGCAAAGACGGCCACTTGAAGGAGTGACGCAACCTTCATCCCGCGACGGTCGCGATGCCCGCGCATGAAGCGCGCCCTCCTGGTGCTCCTGCTCCTGCCGCTCGCCAGTGCCCAAGTGCCGGATGCAACGTTCGTATGGCCCCAGCACGATGACGTCCAAGCCGCTCTGGAGGCCGCCGCCCAAACCGATTGGGTGACCCTGCACACGGTCGGGACCAGTGAAGGCGGCAAGCCACTCGTCGTCGCCGAAATCACGGATCCCGCCAGCGACGTCCCCATGGCGGATCGCGTGGTGACCCTCATCACGACCCAGCAGCACGGCAACGAACCCGCGGGCACGCCCGCCGCCATCCAACTCCTCGGGGACATCCAAGCCGGCGGGCCGATCACGCAGACGCTGGGCAACCAGGTCCTTCTCCTGTGGCCCCAGGCCAACCCCGACGGCGCTCTGGCCAACACGCGTGGCAATGCCGGCGGCACCGACCTGAACCGCGACCACGTCCACGTCAACGAGCCGGAGGCCCAGGCGCTCCACGAGGTCATCCTGCAGCGCTGGGATGTCCACATGGGCATGGACCACCACGAATACTCCGGCACGGGCCTCGGCTACCCGGTGCCGGTGCGCACCTACGATTGGGATGCCACCATCCTGTACCCTCGCCATGGCAATGTGCGCGAGCCGACCCAGGATCAAGCGGAAGCCATCTACGATGCGCTCGTCGATGGACTAGCCGGCGAAGGCTACAACGCCGGCGAATACGGCGTCCAGACCGTCGCCGGCGTCCCCGTGAGCCACGTCGCTGGCGGCCCTGACCCGGGGATTCTGCGCAACAACTTCGGCCTCAACAATGTTGCCGGCCTCCTGGTGGAGACCTTCGTCAACCCGGCCAACCCACTGGTGACGCCGGAGCGCCGCATCGACATTCACTACCACGTCATGCAGGACACGCTTGCTTACGGCAGCGCCAACGCCGAGGCCCTCATCGAGGCCAAGCGCAACAGCGAACGCCTCAACCTGGAGCAGCCGCTTGCCGAGTACCTGGAAACCTGGCCCGCCGATCCGTTGACGGGTGAAGCCAATGCGGGCGACATCCGTGCGCCATTGGCTGCGGCGTACCGCACGGAGGGTCCGTTGAGCCAGGTCATGCAGCGCCACGGCCTCCCTGCTGGCTTCAACGGCACCGATGGCTGGACGTACAACGTCGTCAACGAACGCCAAGGTCTGCTGGCGGCCATCCTGCACCCGGAAAGCAGCCGGGTCGTGGCGCCCACGGTTGCGACAGAAGCCATCCATGTCCAGCAACCGGCCACGCCGATTGAGGAACCTGCCGAGGAATCGCCGGCCTTGCCGGTTGCGCTTCTGTTGGTGGCGTTGGCCATCTTGGCCCGCAAGACTGCATAGCTCAGCAAGCACTTACGTAACCTCGCGCCCATCTCGGGGTGTGGAATCCGTCATCCGGAAGCGCGTCAGCCAAGTCGGCAGCGGCGCCTGGAGCATCTACCTGCCCAAGAAATGGATCGACGCCTGGAGTCCAGAGCAGCAAGTCGCCCGGGAAGTGGATCTGCGTAACATCAACCAAAGCATCCTGATCACGCCGGTCCACCGGACGGCCTCCCACGAAGCCACGGTCGCCGACCACCCGGATGCGGTCCAAGCCACGCTGGCCAGCGCGTACATCCGGGGCTACCATGATGTCCGTCTGCGCCCCGCCACGGACTTTGGCAGCGACACCGTCGCCACCGCTCGTGACTTCCTACGCCACCTGGACGAGCGACTCGTCGCGGATTGTCGTCCCGAAGGCATTGGCTTCAGCCTCCGCAGCGACCTGCCGCCGCCGGCCAGCAGCGACGACGTCCTCGCCATTCTGGCCGCCAAAGTCAGTGAAGTGCTGCGCCTTGCCGCCGACGCCGTCCAAAGTGGCGGCCACGATGCAGACCGGACCCTCCACGCCCTGCGTTTGCTACGAGACACCCAACGAGAAGACGTCGATCGCCTGCATTACCAAGCCGCCCGACTCGTCGCGACCCTGGAAATTCCCCTTGACAGCGTCAGTCGCTACCAATTGTTCGGACTCGCCGCCGCTGAGCTGCAACGCGCCGGCGAACAAGGCGTGCGCATCGCGGAGACGCTACTGCAAGGCATGGGCCTCACACTCATCGACCTGGACTATCCACGTAGTCACTTGCTGGAACGCTGCCGACTCCCCCAACCGCCGGAAGGCGTGTCGAGAGAACTGCTTGATGTCTGCCGTCGGGGCTTCTCGGACTTGCAACCCCTCCTGGAATCCGTCGGCGCTGCCCTGTCGCACAGTGACGTGCCTGAACTGGTGCGCATCGCCGCCGAAGCCACCGCAGGACGCGACGCCATCCAAGACGCCGTCTTGTCGGCCGTCGCCGAGCACTGGGGAACCAACCCGGACACGGCGCAGGTGCTCAATGCATTCACCGCCAGCAAACACGCCACAGCCATCCAGAACGCCTTCGAGCATGTGCGCAGCATTTGCCACCACGCCGTCGGGCTCCTGGCGGCGGCGCCGTCGTGACCGCGATTCTCCTGGGCGGCCGGGGCATGGATTGCAACGAACCGCCCACGGTTCGATTCGGAGCGCGGCGCTCGCTGCGCTCGACCACGCGAGGTGCCTGAATTGACCGCGATTCTCCTGGGCGGCCGCGGCATGGATTGCAACCAATTCCTGCTCAAAGACCCGAAAACCAACGCCTACGACCTCATCGACGCCGGACTTGGCACAGATTTTGAGCATGTGCTTGGGCAAGTCGCGGCCGTCACGGATCCCCACCGCGTGCGCACCATTGCCATCACCCACGAGCACCTCGACCACGTCAACGGCATCCCTCACTGGCAACAACTGGGAGCCAAGATCGCCGCCAGTCCCGCATGCGCCCAGAAATTGCTCGCCGGCCACGACCCCACCAGCGCGATGTTTGGCCATGACATCCCGAAGCTCGAAGTGGATCACGTCGTCCAAGACGGCGACCATGTCCTCCTCGGGGCCACCGAGCATGCGGTGCTTCTGACTCCGGGCCACAGCCCCGGAAGTTGCTGCTACTGGGACGAAGGCACCGGTTCGCTGTTCAGTGGCGACACCGTGTTTGCCCAAGGCGGCATCGGACGCTTCGACTTCCCTGACGGTGACGTCAACACCCTGGCGCAAAGCATCCTACGCCTTGGCGAATTGCCCGTCCGGCACTTGCACTGTGGCCATGGTCCAAGCGTGGAAGGCGAAGCGGCGGCGCGCAGCGTCCATGGAAGCATCCGGCACGTCCAGATGTGCGTCGAATCTCAGTCCTGAGCGCCCATGGCGCGCCACTTGTCCAAAGGATCCTCTTCGAGATCTTCGGCCAATTCGTGCGCCTCGGTGAGCAAGCCGACCACAGCTTGCTGCAAACCATCCAAGCCTTCGCCAGTGGTCGTGCTGAACTTGAGGTGGTCGTTCTCCCGGCGCACCAAATCGCACTTGGATTCTGCGACCAACAGGGGCAGGCCCGCCATTTCAGTGCGCACGTCCCCGAGCAGGTGCTCCTGGGCCTCGATGTCGTAGCCGCAGGTCTGGCTCGGGTCGAGGATGAACAACACGGCGTCGGCGGCCAAGCGGAGCGCCGCCAAAGCCTGCTTTTCGACGTCGTTGCGCTTCTCCTCGGGGCGGTCCAGCAAACCGGGCGTATCGACCACTTGGAAGGCTTCCTTGTGGCCGGGTCGGGATTCCACTTCAAAGTGGCCAACTTCGGCGTGCTTGGTGGTAAACGCGTAGCCCGCGATCTCGGCCCGGCTCTCGGTCCAGGATCGAAGGAGACTCGTCTTGCCCACATTCGGGTAGCCGGCGACGACGATGGTCGCGTAGTCAGGGCTCACCGTGGGCAATTGCTTGACGGCTTCGCGGGTCGCCGCAATGATGGTTAAGTCCTTGTCGACGTCCTTGACGATGCTGCTGATGCGACCATAGCACGCATTCTGGGCTTGTTTGATGCCTTCCACAGTGCGAACTTGCGCCATGCGTTCCGTGGTCTGGCGCTTGATGTCTTGGACCTTCTCAGCGGCCCACTTGATGGAACCCAGGGACTTGCGCAGCTTGTGCAGCCCCATGACGATGTCAAGGACCTCCACATCGTAGTCGCGCTCGTGGTCTAGATTCGGAAAACGCTGGGGCCATTTCACCAGCGTCTCGGAGATGGTGTCGCAGACGGACTGCATGCGCGCAGCCTCCGTCTTCCGGATCCGGTGGTAGCGCACCGGGTCAGGAATGTCAATTTTGAGCGCGCGCTGGAACGCCTTGTCGAGGATCTCCTGCGCGGTGAGGACCGTGGGCACCCGTTCCAGCATAGGTGCGCCGACGGCTGCCTGACAAAAAGCTTCGCCCTCCTGCGCCGCCGCCCAGCGCCCTGTTGGCCATGATTCGCGCCGGCACGGAGGGCAAAGAACGAACCCAAAACTCCCCTCTGTTAGCCAATCCGGTTACATCTGGCACGCCCATAGAATGGTTCCTTGGACCCCGTTCTGCGTGCCTCCACCAGCCGAATCCCCATGACGGGGGCCCGGGCATGGTGTTGAGCGTCGACGACGTCATCGAACTCACCGATCAATGGCGCCAGAAACGCAGCGGCGACATTGCCCGCGTCTGGCCCCTGAACGGTGGCTGGGAGGCCTGGGCGCAAGCGGAGATTGCTGCGTGGCTTCTCTATGCAGATCACGCCAATGAAACCCTGAGGGAACAACGCGTGTATGCCAACGATCAGCGCGCCGACTTGCTCGTCAATCCCACCAGTAACGGCGCCGACATGATCGTCATTGAACTCAAGTGTCAATCCCTGCCCAATTGGCGGGCCTTCGTGCCCGGGCTCCAAGAAGATTACAACAAATTGCGTGGGGCGATGCGTCCCGCGTACCAAGATGCCCACAGGCTCGTCCTTGGCATCGGAACCGTGCCGAATGAGCCGCCGCCAGCGCCATGGCACATTCGTTACGAAGACAACGGCGAGACGTGCCTGTATTGGGCCGCCGTCCATCCCTGATTCCCCCTCCAAAGGAGCCCAACCATGCCCGATGATCCCCAAACCACGAAAATCACCGTCCCCGGTGCCAACCCGAAGAACGTCCAGGGAACCAAGTACTACGTGTTCAACGAAACTGGCAACATCATGATTGCCAGCACGGTGGACAGCAGCGAGCCGATTCAGGAATCCGTGCAGCGCATCTATGCCGAAGTGTCGGTGTTCTTCGCAGCGATGACCAAGTCGATCTCCACCAGCACGAATCCCGACACGGGCAAGCCCTACACCTTGTACAATTATGAAGCCTTGGAGAAGGTCATCGACGGCTCCGGTCTCTTTGTCCACGTCACCGAGGAAGACGTTGAGTACACATCGTCGGGCTGGGGCGTCCAGTTTAGCAAGGAAATGGTCGAAGCGCTGCTCGGACTCGCCACCGGCGAAGGCGAACTCAGCTTTGCCTCCGCCATGATTCAATCCATCGGCAAAGCCGGCCTCGAAATTTCCGGCGAGAAAGCGTCGTCCAGTGGCAAAGTGGGTAACATCATCTTCGTGTGCGAATACCTGCTTGGCATGCCGATCGTCAGTGCCATCGTCGTGTACATGGACGTCGAGAAGCACGAACAACAAATCAAGGTCGGCCCTTGCTTCAATGAGCATTCCCAATCCATGAAATGGACGATGCACAAGGACACCTACATGTTCGTGACGCCCACCCTGATTCGCGAATACGCCGCAGACTTGGACTCCGTCAAGAACCAGGCATCCTACCAGGATTTGATCAACTGGCTCAAGGGCATCATTGCCGGCAAAGCCGACACGCCGCCCAAAAAGCCGGATGACAAGGCCAGCTGAAGCCGCTAGCTAATGGACGAATGCAAGCAAGTCCTTCTCGACGCCTGAAGCCCCCTCGACGTCGTGATCGACCCAAACAACGAGAAGCCACGTGCCACCTGAATCGGCCGTCGTCGCGCGGGCTGGACCCGTGATGCGTACCTCGTCACCTGGCCCTGCATCTCGCAGGGGGAGGTTGTTCACTTGCATCGTCGTGGATGTCCAAACCGTTGCCGCAGGCACGGGTCCATGCCAAATGGCAACGGCTCGGGCTTCATCCAATTCCGTGTGGACGCCGCTCTTGACGCGCAGATCAGCCGAGAAGGACACGGTCGCGCCGGTTTTGCTGACGGCGCTGTCCACTGCGGCAAAAGTCGTCGTCACAAGGCTGTCTTGGATCTGGTCGGCGTGGCGCGCGGTGGTATCGCCACTGGCTTGGTACGTGCAGCCGGCGATGCTCCAGCTGAATCGCAGTGTCGCTTCATAGCTGGTGCCCGCGGGGATGTCAATTTGGTTGCGATCAACCGCCCACCACAACTGCAGGGGTTTGCCGTCGGTGAGCCGCCCATGCAAGTCTTGGCCGCTGCCGCCGCCGGCGAGCCCTTCGACATGCGTGATGTCGACGGGCACGGTGCGACCTGCGACCTCGATTTCAAGCCACAAACCATGCACATCCACTTGGCTGACACGATGGTCGTCAAAGTCAACGTCCCACGTGAATTTGCCATGGCTATCTGGAATGTCGAGGCCTGTGACGCTCATGGCGCCGGATGCCAAAATGGGGAGGCTGCGCACTTCCTCGCGATCGAGGCTCAGCGTCACGTCCATGTCGATGGCTTCGCCCATGCACGTACAACCGGACAAGGCCACGGGTAAAGGAATCAGGAGCAGCCAAAGCCAGCGCATGCGGGCCAAGTTGTTCGAACCTTCTTCAAGGCAATGGACTGATCATCAAAATGCGATCCAAAGGTCGTTGAGATTGTTGCCTGTGGAACCGATGCGCAGCGTCTGACCCTTGGTCGCCAAATACGCGTGTGCATCAAAGTGCCTCGCCGCGCTTGCATCGTCGCCGGGCCAGGCCCAGGCGCCGGCGTCGCCGGTTTGGCCGTCTTGACCGTCGGATGCACCTGCAAAGAAGCCTGTGCCCGGGGCCAGATGTTGGGTGGCCAGGAGCGCCGCGTGGCTGGTTCGACCTCCTCTGGGGGCGTCCCCGGGGACGTCGATCGTGACTTCGCCAGCGGCGATACGCACCGTGCCGGCTTCGTGGCCGTCTAGGAAGGTCGCAAGCGCAGACTCGACGGGGCCGGTGAGTGGTGGCCTGATCTCGACTTGGTGGCCAAACGCCTGCATCATCGCTGCGGCGTGATGGGCCAAGTGCCGGGCATCCGCGAGGGCCTCGTGCTGGATTTCGGGGCAATCGACTGGGCCGCTTCCCACGAGGCGTTCCTTGTCCGGGCCCACGTCATTGAGCACCCAACACCGTACGGATGCCTTCTCCAGCAGGCGTCGCCCCAAGCCGCCTGCCTTGAGGTCGCTGATCTTGGCTCGGGCGGCGTTCAAATCTTCGATGGAAC